>JBEBCV010000412.1:0-4340 GCA_041157505.1 Chloroflexota bacterium
GAAAACGTAAAAAATCAAATAAAGGAAATGGTAAGGTAATAAGAACATGAAGAATTGGGAATATCTGTATGCACTCGCTGAAAACAACGAGGTTGTTGAAGTAAATAATGCCATGATAGGCACTGCCCTGAGAGGTTTCGTCACCACCTATACAGGCAGACCAACTCTAACCGACTTTCTAAACCAATCTGGGCAGGAAGGCTGGGAACTGGTTGGGATGAGCCCCATGGGTGAAGTTGGAACCACATTGCGGCTCATTTTCAAGAGACCTATCAATTAATAGATCAGCAAAAGAGACAGTCACCTTGAAGGTGACTGTCTCTTTTTTACTACACTTTTTTCGGGAACAGCACCAACCTCTCCTTCGTCCTATTTCAATGGAGAAGAAAATGAAAAAAACACTTGTACTCATCCCTTTGTTCATCAGCCTGCTCGCCTGCCTGCCTCAACCAGTTCAAAACACAGCCACCGAAGCCCCGGCAACAGTCACAGAAGCTCTGCCCACCCACACGCCCATCTCCCCCACACCGACATTACCGCCTTCCCCAACGCCTGCCCCGGTCATCACCGTCCCTTCAGCGGAGCAGGTCATTTATTATTACTTTGTAGTTCCAAAAGAAACCACATTCCCTGCCGGGAGCATCGTCATCATGCCAGAAGCCTACATCCTCGCGCCAACGCTATCAGACGCCGCACTAGCTCCCGAAGCCGCGACCAATCTCAGGTCCGCGGTAGAGGCGGCGCTCAACGATTCGCGCAATCGCTGGCTCAGTGACAAGGTCGAAGTTGTGAATGTCGCCATCAATAATGGTCATGCCGATGTGGTCTTGCAAGGCGAATACTTTGGCGTGGGCGATGTCACCTTGATCGCTGCCAGTCAGCAGATCTTGTTGACCGTGTTTGCGAATGCGAACGTCCAAACTGCCACGATCGCTCTGAACGGAGATACCATCGGCAATATGGGCATCTCCATCAGCCTCAATGCCAGGCCCGCCGATTACGCCTTCACGCGTGCCGAAGTTGAAGCCTATATGGTGGAACACATGAATGTTTCGCCTTGATCAGAAGGGTATACTTTTATAAATTATCTGAAACAAAATGAATTCAACAAAACCATTTAAGACCATGTTGAAAAGGAACTTGAGATGACATCCCTTCATCCATTCAGCAAACGTGAGCACGATGTGGTCAACCTTTTATTGGAAGGCAAAAGCAACAAGTTGATCGCGCAGGCGCTTCATAGCACCGAGCGAACCGTCGAATTCTACCTGAAAAACATCTACGCCAAGCAACAGGTCAACTCACGGATGGAACTGGTGCTCAACCTGAGGTAATCCACAGTTGCGGGCGAGGGTCGAAGCGCAGAAAATGGAGACGAGTCCAATCTATGGGGTTGGGCTGAATCCACTTTCAAAGAAGCCGTTACTCGAATCGGCAAGGAGCTAAAAATGAACTCGACCTCGAACGCCCCGATCCCTGAAAAGGACCCGCAGACGTTTCAAGACGCGATCCGGATCTGCTTTGTGAAGTATGCGGATTTTACAGGTCGCGCCTCACGCCCTGAATTTTGGTGGTTTGCCCTCTTTATCCTTCTCTCCGCTGCGGCCTTATCTCAAATAGACGAAACCCTTCAAACGATCTTCATGATCATCACCCTCGTCCCCTTACTGGCTGTGGGCGCACGCCGCCTGCGCGATAGCGGCAATAATCCCTGGTGGTTATTTGGTCTGCTCATTCCGGTTGGCGGCATCATCCTCCTCGGCTTCTACTGGGCAGCCCCGCCCGCCAATTCGTTGACAGAAGAAACACTCCCGGCATAAGCAATGACACACAGCCGTATTCGTCATTGCACGAACTTTCAGTGATGTTTGACACGGTCTGCTTTTAAGCGTGGTGACTATAATTCTTCAGACAAAACTATTTCTGGAGATCATCAATGAATCCCGCTGCGATCATCATTATCAATTTAGCCCTGCTTTTTTACTCGATCGGGGTCTGGAGTGAACGCCTGCAAGGCAGGCTCAAAATTTGGCATACCGTTTTCTTCTGGCTCGGTCTGGTCTGTGATACCTGGGGCACAGGCTTGATGTTCGAATTTGTAGGCGGCATGAGCTACGATATCCACGGCATTTCAGGCTTACTTGCCATTATCCTGATGCTTGTCCATGCGATCTGGGCAACCGTGGTGCTCGTGAAGAAAGACGAAAAAATGATCGTCAGTTTTCACAAGTTCAGCATTTTTGTGTGGCTGGTGTGGTTGATCCCTTATTTCAGCCCGATGGTATTTCAAATGGCAGAAGCGGCAAAGTAAAATTAATTTTACTTCCTTAAACTACTAATATTTTTACAAGAGACAGTCACTGCGAGGTGACTGTCTCTTATATCAATGCAGTTTTCTCCATTCTTGTAATCTGCCTCTCCCAGCCGTACAATGAAATAGAGTCCTTTTGCTTCACTGGAGGGCTATATGAAATACAAACCAACCTCAGGTTTGATAGGGGTGATTTTGATATTGACACTGCAATGGGCTTGCACCATAGTAGATACTCTTCCCGATTATTTTTGCGAGATGAATGGCGGGACGTGGCATCCGTCCACACAATATGAAAATGCCTGGTGTGAGCAAGCCAAGCCAAAAGAACCACAGAATCCGGTAAGCGAAGGTCAGCCAGAGAACCAGCCTGGGGAAAGTTTAACGGAACCCCCAATTGATTCTCAGGAAGTACCGCCCACCGAAAAATACCTACCCCCCACGCCTGCATCTGCACAGGAATGCAATGCGACTCTGTATATCCAAACCAGTGTCGAAGTCGTCGAAGAAGTGAAGGAGACGTACTATCGGGAATGTGATTACAAGTTGACCGCGATCAATAGCCACCCAAGCGAGGGGGTATGGGTTGTCCGTCGCACGAATACCAGTGTCTACAGCAGCGCAACGAACTCGGATGACAGCTATTGGTATTCAGACCTGCTCATGCCCGGTCAGGGTTGGGAGGTACAATTCCGATCCACTTACTACACAAATGGGCAAACCAGCCGCCAAGGCGTGGACAAAGTAGCCGGGGTGTTCAACCACCCTGAATGCCTGTACCTGCTCAACTCGCCGGAGGTCGAAGCCATTAGTCAACCCGTGCAGTGGGCATGTGCGCCATAAAGAAAAGAGTTTGCCATGAAAACCGGACATAAACTCGTATATCAGTGGATGTTGGTATTCATAGTATTGCTTTCCACCTCGCTCGGCTGCATCGTCTGGGACCTGGTCGGTTATGACATGTCCAAAGATGTCTACTCTGGCACTTATACCGCCATCTCGCGTGAACTGACTGAAATTCAGCAGGAGATCGAATTTGAAAATGAAAGCAACACCTTATATGCCGATATCAACAATGCCAACGCCACCAATCAACAGGCAACCTATGAAGCCATCATGAGTGCCACCATCCCACCACCATCGCCGCCCGTGATCGAAAATATCGAATTCCTCAGCACTATCATCGGCGATGGGCTGACCAATTACGGCAACCTGTATTTCCACGACCAGAATGGAGATGTCAACCGCCTCACTCTGGACGTGGTCTCTGCCACCAACTTTGGCAGCGCAGACTACGACCCCAGCCCCTACCTGATCGCTGGCGATTACTTCTCCGGCGTATTTCAACTCTACATCTGGTGTGAAGGCTCGCAAGATGTGACTTTGCGTGCAACTCTTTACGATACAACAGGTCTTAAGAGCAACTCTGTCAATTTTTCGTTTACGTGCCAACTCAACTAAGATTGAACTGAAAGAAGACACTCTTCCAACATAAATAGGTAACCTTAGAGATAGTCCCTGCACAGGTGCCTATCTCTTTTTCAGATCAAACAAACCTAACAGATCCCCCAAAGACTTATATACCCTGAGCATAACCTGCGTGAAAAAACAACAGGCTGTTCAACACCTTACCAATTTCCCATTTCTGAATCATGGCTATTTGATATAGTTGCCCGGCAATTCATATCTTCGCCGGAGAAAACATGATGAAAAGATCGATCGGATCCAAATTCCTTATCCTTATGCTCGTGATCGTATGGTCACTGGGATGCTCTCTCATCCCTGCTTTAGCACCTCAACCCGCCCCCACTCTTGTGACCGTACCAGAACTCACTTTACCTGATAGTCCCACTGCCATTCCAAGTGTGCCTGCCGAACAAACTGAGGTTTCTTCTGTCACTGGTATTCAAACGATCGAATTTATTGGCAAAACATTTGAACTCCAATTCATGTCCACAGATCAACAGGTTCAAAGACTCGAATATTATCTCCCCAACGAATCTCCATCTGATTGGTTCGAACTGGTCGA
>JBEBCV010000413.1:0-2848 GCA_041157505.1 Chloroflexota bacterium
ACCTGAAATTCGTTATAAACGCTTGTTGCTTTCGCGCTGAACCACCCATTACTGTTAAATATTCCATCTTTAAATCGTGTGATGAAACCATACTGAGGGTCAAACTCTGCTTCAAGGATGGATGTTGGAGAATTCTGCAAAGTCTTTTCAAACATCTCGAACATGCGTGGAATAGTGAAATGGTTGTAATCGCAGAGAAAGACCTCATTGCCCCAATCTGGGTCTGCCCATTGTTCTGGCATAAGCATAGACGTTGAATTCAAAGGTTTTACTTCAGTGACAGCGTTGTCTTCAACTTTGATCTGAGCATCAACAACACAAATATTTTGAGACCTGCCATGAATCTCAAAACTATAATCTTCAAAACCCGCAGCGGACCACTTTGACTGAGCATCACTAAATTGACTACGAACACTTGCAATAGTTAACGATTGGCGAATGGATGAAATCGGATCGAACAGAAATTGCACCAAAGCCAGAATAATAACCAAGCCCACGACCACGATACGTATTTTTGTATTGGACATTTTCAAAACTATAACATAACGTCTATAACTGTTGTATCAACTATAAATGCAGATGGATGCTGATACATAATCAGCATCCATCTGCATCACAATTCTTGAGAATTAAGTTTACGGAAGAGAAATTTCCATGACAACAGGCAAATGGTCTGAGATTCGCATCGTATCTTCCATACGGACATAATTTCTACCAAGTGTCACAGAATCAGGAAGGAAAAAATAATCGAGTGTACGGTCGGGTCCCTTAATGGCAGGGTCGTTGGGCCAGCGGGTGAGCCAGATGTCAAACGTTTCGCCAGTGATATCTTCGAAACTGGGTACCGCTTGATAGCGATCGAACATATATTTGATCTCACTCTGTGCGTTGTAATATTTTTGATGATCAGGGAGCAGACGAGTAAGCGCGGCATCATCAGGCGGCAGGAGGTTAAAATCGCCGCCCAATACCCATGGAATACCAGCCTCGTTCAACTCAACAAGAACATTATCGATCTCCTGCAATTGTACATCTTTCGTATTCGTGCCAGGGACGTATAGATCAAGATGAACTGTCAACGCAACGAACTCACTTCCGTCCGAAACAGGCATGGTCGCTTTCAACAAGGCGGGCTTGATCTTGAATTGATCTGTGACCAGGTCACTCTTTGCAAACGATAAGGCGATGCGTTCTGCTTCGGCGATCTTGTATTTCGAGAGAATGGCATCCTTCCAACCGACACTGCCTTGAATGCGTGGGTGCGGCACAAAAACAGATTTCCAGCTAAAGGTGGAAGTCACGCATGGATATTCCGGCAGCATCCCGGCAAGACGCGTCATCTGGTCTTCATAGTAGGTACGTTCCGCCCCATCATCGATCTCCTGGATCATGATGATATCCGGATTCTCTGTCTGGATGATACGCACAACTTCTTCAAAGGTCAGTGTGATATCTTCTTGAGATGGTTTGTCATCAGGACCATCGTTGTTGGGCAGGTCGCTCCAAAAGACATAATTCTTGCCAGACATGGTCTGCACATTCCAGGTCAATACTTTGAGCGTTTGCCCAGGTTCCAGCATCGGCGTGGAATCAGGACATGCCAACGCTTCCTTCTCAACTGCAGCGGGGTGATAGTTCCCAAACCACAAGAACCCGACAGCTGCAAGCACGACAACCAATATTAAAACCCCAAGCCAGCGAAGGATCTTCACCAAGACTTTCATATCTCCTCCATTCAACCAGTGACAAGGAACCGCTTTTGCATTTTAGCATGCGGAATATCAGAATACAATCAGGTATTAATCTCCCTGCTTCTTAATAAAAAAAAACAGGTCACGAATTGAACGTGACCTGTAATTCTTACTTCAGCATTATCACCGCGTTTCGTCCCGCCGCGCCGCTGACCCCACCCCCACCGTGGACTCCGCTGCCGCAGAGATAAAGGTTATCGATGGGCGTTTTGTGATTTGACCAACCCGGTATAGGTCGCATAAAAAGGAATTGATCAAGCATGAGTTGACCATGGTTGAGGTCGCCTTCGGTGAGACCGTAGATATCTTCCAAATCCTTAGGTGTGATCAATTTACGATTTACGATTGACGATTTTAGATTGGGGAAGTATTCCGCCAAGGTGTCAATTGCCAACTTTTCAACTTTTTCGCGTTCCACGTTCCAAGTTCCATGTTTCAGGTTATAAGGCGCAAACTGGAAGTGGACGGAAACGGTATTGCCAGACGTGGTGACTTCCAAATACGGTTTCTCAGAAATCTCGCCGTACTTGGTTGCGTCGTAGGCTTTTTCGAGGTACTTGATGGATGGGGCGAGGACGACTGTCCCTTCGGGGATGCCGTGATTGCCGTTGGTTTGAAGGTGGATCTTCGCCACCGATCCGCGCATTTTGATGGATTGGGTATGCCAGACGAATTCGGGCGGCAGGTCTTGTGCGCCGACAAGTTTGAGCAAAGTGTGTTTCGGGTCAGCGGAGGAGAAGATTTGATTCGCAGAAATCTCTTCACCATTTGCAAGGATAACACCTTTGGCAATTTGACTTTCGATTTTGATGCTGGCTACTTCTGCTTCGGTGCGGATTTCACCGCCAAAGGCTTTCACGGCGTTGGCTAAAGCGGTTGTGATCTCGCCCGCCTTACCAACATTCTTGTGAGCAAGTCCACCGCGATTCATCCAGTTGTGGATGAGAGTGTAGCCGGTGCCTGCGCCCATCGGTCCCAGCGTTGAGCCGTGGATGGCAACGGCGCAGATGGCGGCTTTGACGATTTCGGATTCGAAATATTCTTCCACGAGTTCCTGCGCGGTCATCGGCAGGGCGCGAATGAAATTGAGCATGTCT
>JBEBCV010000414.1:0-9912 GCA_041157505.1 Chloroflexota bacterium
GCGGGACATTCGCCCACACATGCATGAAATTCCAGCCGCCCAATTCCACCTTGCCTAATTGCGGGTGGTTGAACTCGTACCAATCGACATAGCCTTTGCCATCCAAGATGGTGTCATTCCATCGCAGAAGTTTGACATCATCTTCCACCGGATGTTCGCGATACCAATCAATATATTTGGCGTCTTTGATGCCCGCCTCTTTGACCGGGTTCCAGAACTCGACCGTCCAGGCGTAAACACCGCGGTGTTCATATGTCCATTCGTCGAATGCGCCCGTGGTGACTTGTTTGGGGTAATACCTGAATTCATGGAACATGGAGATATCTGGGTAGCCGGTGATCTCTTTGCCCTTCGCGCCGATCTTTTGCAGCGTCCACAAGTCTTCGGGGATCTGCTCATCGTCTGGTTTTTCTGCCATGCCGCGCAGAAGCACACCACTGAACGTATGAAAAGAAATGGTGCCCGTGATGTTGCGATTCTTGAGGATGAACCGCACAAGGTTGAGCGCCTCCGGTTCGCTAGTGGGGAAGTCACCTGCGCCGAATTGTTCAGACTCAGTGCGCCAATTTGCCGGGAAGTTTCGGTTCAAGTCCAGCCCTTCTTTGGGCGGGTTGATCTTGATGGTGACACCGTCATAATTTTTCATGAATCCCTCTGTGAAGATGCGGTAATACTCACCGCCCACTTCCACCGGGTCGCGCCGTATCATCAAGCGTGGATGATCGGGATGTACCTTCCATGCGCCATTCGGGTCTTTGATGCGCATTTGCAAAATACGCCCGTCGCCGTCCACGTCTTCATAGGCATCCAAACCTTCAATGGACTCTTCCACATATGGATAGGGTCGCGTGCTTGAACGAATTTCTTTCGGGCGGTCTGCCAGCGCCCACTCCGCGCCATCGGGGTTGACACGCGGTACGATGTAAAATGCACGGCTGTCGAGCGCACGTGTGACTTGTTCATCCTTCCCATAGCGCGTTAACAACGAGTGGATGAGATATAGCGCCGCCGTGGAACCGGTCACTTCGGATGCGTGCAGGTTGGCATCTATCCACAAAGCAGGTTTGTCCGCATCACTCCCAGACTTGAAGTTGGTCACTCGTACCAACCACACATCCCTGCCCTCATGGCTTTTACCGATCGACTCCACCCGGATGAGGTTTGGGTATTCCTTCGCATACGCTTTGAGGATGCGGGTCATTTCAGTGTAACGATAGAAACGGTCGAATTTTATGTTTGGCATCATGAACTCCTTGATGAAAAAGTAAAGTGCGCCGCATAGAAGACGACGCACTTTATTAACTACTTTTGATTTACTTCCTCATGGATGGTGATACTTTCTTTCCATCCTCCTTGATGCGATCTCACTGTCAACTCAGCAAGTCCGCGCGGTACAACATTATTGTCCAGCACTTTTTCCAACGGCATCCACAAGGGGTTGTAGGTTCCATTGAACTCATCGGGTTCGCCATATTCTTCCCCTGTGCCCGTACCGAAATCACCATCAACCCAATCTACAAGAAAGTACACCTGGTCGCGCCTGCCTGTGCGTAAAATGGTGGCGGCTTTCTGCACGATCTTCACGCGAATACCCAATTCCTCCTCGGCTTCACGGATGGCAGCTTGTTCGTCGGTTTCGCCTTCGTCCACGCCGCCGCCGGGAAATGCATAGTAATGACGTCCCTGTTTGTGACGTTCGATCAAAGCTAGTTTGCCTTCATGGATCAAGATGATCCCTGAACGTTTACGCATTGGGTTGCCCCTCCTTTAGGGACTCAAAATAGCGCGGGTCTGGTTGACATCATCATGGATCTGGTCGATAAGCGCTTCCACGGTGGTGTAGCGGATCTCTTCTCGCAGACGCGCCACAAACTCAAGCGTTAACACCTCGCCGTAAATGTCGCGGTCAAAATCAAGCAGATATGCTTCAAGGCTGGGGGTTTGTCTTTCGGGTGTGAAAGTTGGGTTGAAGCCAATGTTCGTTGCTGCCATAAAACGCTCGTTCCCAAGCTGTGCCCAACAAGCATAGATGCCATTAGGCGGTGCAACTTTCTGAGTGGCATAATCCACATTGGCAGTGGGGAAGCTGATCTTCTTTCCACGTCCGGCCCCGCGAATGATCTCTCCGCTCATGCGATAAGGATAACCAAGCAGTTTTGCCGCTTCACCCATGTTGCCGATGGAAACCAGTTTACGAATTTCTGTGGATGAGATCACGCCGCTTTCGTCGCTCAGAGCGGGCGCTACTTCGACGGTGTATCCCAACTCGGAGCCGATCTCTTTCAAGCGTGGAGCATTGCCTTCCCGTCCCTTGCCGAGTGCGAAATCGTAGCCGATCAGCAAATGATTGAGTCCAAGATGCGTTTTCAGACGCGACATATACTCATGGGCAGGGACAGTGGACAGGTCAGGGGTGAAGCGCTGGGTAATGACCGTATCCACGCCAAGCGAGCCGAGCAGATCCGCACGTTCATCGGGTGTGGTCAGGCAATGGATCTCTTTTCCAGTCAGCACAGAAGCGGGATGCGGTTCGAAAGTCAATACCACGGCGTTGGCATTGTTGGCGTGGGCATCTTTCACCAGTTTGTGGATGATCTTTCGATGTCCGCGATGCACACCATCGAAAACGCCAACGGTCAGATATGAATTTGTGAGGGTAACTTCTTCGAGAGAACGATAATGTTGCATATGAAAAAAGCCGCCTTTGACGGCGGCTTTATTTTATCATCCAGTTTGCACCAAAGACGGCGCAAAGAGTGTTAATCAGATGTGAAGAATACTTTCTTGGGTTGCCATTCTTTTGAGCCGTCATCGGCATTATCTGCCTGTACCATGAGCGCAACCAATTCGCCCTGGGTGCTGACGCCTCTAACTTTTTCATGAGCAACATCGGCGCTTTTTGCCTTCACCCTATGCCCATGGCGGACAGCTTCAACTTCATCGGGGTTGAGTTCGATGGCGGGCCAATCACCAAGCGCTTCTGCGGCGGGAATGAGGTACTGATACCAGTTGCCTGCATTGAAGGCTTCCTGCAATTTGCGCAGAGGCACGGCATCGCGCAGGGTGAACTTTCCACTTTTGGTACGGCGCAAGCCAACAAGATATGCGCCACAACCTAATTTTTTACCAAGATCATTTGCCAAAGAACGAACATAGGTGCCAGAGGAACAATGAACGTCAATAACAACTTCGGGGGGAGTCCACTCTAGAACTTCCAAGTGATGAACGGTGATGGTGCGCGGTTCGAGCTCCACTTCTTCACCTTTGCGCGCCATTTCGTAGGCTTTGCGTCCCTGAACTTTTACTGCGGAGTAGGGGGGCGGGGTTTGTTCTATTTCACCAACAAATGTTTTTAATGCATCTTCAAATTCAGCTTCAGTGATATGAGAGGGGTCTTTGGTCGGAGTGAATTTTCCTTCGGCATCATAGGTATCTGTTGTGCCGCCTAAACGGATGATGGCTTGATATCGTTTATCTGATGCTGAAACGTATTCGCTTAACCGTACTGCGGGTCCTACTAAGATAACGAGTACGCCAGAAGCTCGCGGGTCTAAAGTGCCTGTATGACCGGCACGGCGTAATCCTGTTCCATTGCGTATCGCTTGCACAACATCATGAGAGGTCATGCCAACGGGTTTATCTATAACGAGCGCGCCTGATATGGCGTTCTTAACATCCTGACTATTCATTTTGGATTCCTCCTGAGTTGATATCCAGATATATTATGACATGATTGTCATATTTTTCAATGAGACAAGCTAGTGAAATGGTACTACTGCATAGAAATAGACATTACAAATTCAATAGTTGCTTTGTAATTTTGAGTGCTTCCTTTTGGATGTCTTCTAAGCTTCCCTCAATATCTGCTCCTGCGGCGGCTGCATGCCCTCCGCCGTTGAAATGTTTTGCGATCGGCGATACATCGATCCCTGGCTGAAGGGCGCGCCAGGATATCTTTACTTTATTATCCGTTTGTTGAACGAAAACCATTCCGACTTTGTTCCCATCGATGGCAGAGATCATATTTATCAAATCTGCATCGTCGTTCCCGCCATACCCAGAGGATTTGCGGTCTGCAAGGGTCAGTTTACCCCAAACAATCCCATCTTTGCTTTCAAGGCTGGAGAGCCCTGCACCCCAATACTTTGCGGCGGGGAATGATTTTCGTACCAAAGATTGCATGTAAATTTCAGGGAGGTCTACGCCAGCTTCCATAAGTTGTGCCGATTGGCGCAATGCTTCAGGCGTAACGTTGGAAGTGCGGAATCCGAGCGTATCGGTAAGAATGCCTGTCAATAATGCAGTGGCAATGGGTTTGGTGATCTTAAGTCCCCAGCCCGGAAGGTGATTGGTGAGAATTGCCGCGGTGGCAACTTCTTCAGCTTCAATAAGATTTAATTTTCCAAATTTTTCGTTGGTTTTGTGGTGGTCGATATTAATATCAGGTTGACCGAAATTTTCAAAGATTTTCCCCGTTCGTTTGAAATCGGCGCAATCTACGGTGATAAAGGTGTCGTGCCCGCCGGTGGGTTCTTTTTTAACCAGCTCACTGCCTTCAAGAAATTTGAAAGAAGAGGGTGCCCCATCGACAAGGATCATTTCGACGGTTTTGCCTGCATCGATAAGAGCAAGCCCAAGTCCAAGTAGGGAGCCGATGGCGTCACCGTCGGGTCGTACGTGCGATGCGATCACCACCTTATTAGCATCGGCAATTCGCTTTTTTATGTCCCCTGAGATCTGATCAGTCACTGTGTTTTCTCCATAATTCCTTATTACTTAAATAAGGGAAATTATTTCTTATTCCTTAACCCTGCCAGCAGCTTTTCGATATGGTCTGCATTCTCCGGAGTTGGGTCCCAATGAAACCTTAGCTTTGGAAAAGCACGTAATTCTACGCGGGTAGAGAGTGCACGCCGTAAAAAGCCCGAAGCGGATTCGAGCCCCGCCAGCACTTCTTCGGCACGAGATGCTCCCTCTACAGCAGAGACATATACTTCGGCAAAGGCAAGTTCACGGTCTACTTTGATGCCGGTCACAAAGATCTGCTTGAGGCGCGGATCACTAACCTCATGAATCAGCATTTCTGAAAGTTCCTGCTGAATACGGTCTTCAATTCGTTTGATTCTAATTCCAGATGGCATGGTCTTTCCAAGGTTTCTATACTACATAGCATACAAAATATGCTATGTAGTATAGAAATTCATTTATTCAAGGATATAGCAAACAAGTATATCGCCGGATTGAATATCACTAAAGTTCTTAAACCCAACACCGCACTCGAACCCCTGGCGGATTTCTTTCACATCGTCCTTTTCATGACGGAGGGAGGAGAGGTCCCCTTCGTAAATGATATCTGCATTGCGGTAGAGGCGCACTTTTGCGCCGCGTTTTAATTCGCCATCGGTCACACGGCAGCCTGCAACACGTCCGAATTTGGAGGCGGTGAAGACCTGCAAGACGGTGGCTTTGCCAAGGATCTTTTCCTTGAGGTCAGGTTCGAGCATACCCTTAAGGGCTTTCTCGATATCCTCGGTCATGCGGTAGATGATCTCGTAGAGACGGATATCTACGCCTTCTTTTTCAGCCATGCGGCGGGCATCCACATCGGCTTGAACGTTGAAACCGATCATGATCGCCTTTGAGGCGGCGGCGAGCATTACGTCATTGTTGCCGATATTACCGGTTTCTGCATGTAACACCTTCAAGCCGATCTCACCCTGTCCCAATTTATTCAACTCGGTAATGATGGGGTCAAGCGAACCTTGCACATCGGCTTTGACGATGAGATTAAGTTCCTTGGCTTCACCAGCCTGAACCTTGCTGAACAGATCTTCGAGCGAGAGCTTCTTGCGCGATTGCGCCTGTGTCTTTAACACTTCAAGGCGTTCAGCCACGATCACGCGCGCTTCTTTTTCAGACGGAACGACTTCGAACAGGTCTCCAGCGGAGGGAACATCACTGAGACCCATGACAGCTACCGGCGTGGAAGGACCCGCCTTTTTGACGGGCTTGCCCTTGTAATCGGTGATGGCGCGCAGTTTGCCATGTGCGGTGCCTGCAACGACCACGTCGCCTGATTCGAGGGTTCCATTCTGAACAAGCAAGGTCGCCAGCACGCCCTTGGATTTATCCAATTCTGCTTCGATGACCGTACCGATCACTTTGCCGTTCGGGTTGGCTTTGATCTCGTTGCTATCTGCCACGAGCAAAACACCTTCGAGTAGATCATCGATACCTTTTTTCTGCTTGGCAGAAACAGGCACCACCATTGTATTGCCGCCCCAATCATCAGGAACGAGTTCGAGTTCGGCAAGTTGTTGTTTGACGCGTTCGGGGTTGGCGTTGGGTTTATCGACCTTGTTCAATGCCACAACGATCGGCACACGAGCTGCCTTGGCATGGGCAATCGCTTCTTTGGTTTGAGGCATGACACCGTCATCGGCAGCCACCACGAGGATGACGATATCGGCACCCTGGGCTCCGCGCGCGCGCATTTGAGTGAACGCAGCGTGACCCGGTGTATCGAGGAAGGTGATGAGGCGTCCCTTCATTTCAACTTGGTACGCACCGATATGCTGGGTAATGCCGCCTGCTTCTCCGGCAGCCACATCCGTGGAGCGAATGGCATCCAGCAAGCTGGTCTTGCCGTGATCAACGTGACCGAGAATGGTCACAACGGGGGGGCGTTGTTTCAACTGCGCCTTATCTTCCCCGGCGATCATCTGGCGCCACATCGGCACTTCCCCGGCTTCTTCCTTCACTTCTTCTTCGACGAGTTCTGGCACGGCTTCAAAACCGTATTCGGCAACCACGATCGCGGCGGTATCATAATCCACCGTCTGATTAATGGTCGCCATCACACCATTGGTCATCAATTTTTTGATCAGGTCAATCGGGCTTTTTTCGATCTTTAGAGCCAGGTCTCGTACCACAATACTGGCGGGTAATTCGATCTTGTTTCCGTTGTTGCTCATAAGCCACCTCCTTGAATCTCAAAACATGTCTTTGTTCGCTTGATCTACCGGGCAGCCTGTGAGCGAGTGGCTTATTCGTTCACATGGCTTAACCGTCGGTCTCTGCTTCTGGCAGAGAGTTCATAAATTCTTCCAATTGGATGCGGTCTTCCTGACCGATCTCTGTTTTTAGCGCATGTGCCAATGCGCCCTTCAATCCTCGTGCCCAGCAAGAGCGCTTATCGTGCAAGTAGGCGCCCCGTCCCGCCAGTTTGCCGGTTGGGTCCACACGCACCCCTTCTGCTGTGCGGACAATTCTCAGCAATTGTCGTTTCGACAGGATTTCCCGGCACCCGACACAGGTGCGCTGGGGAACATGCTTTACGCGTTGTACAGGTTTTTTGACCACGTCCGTTTACTCCCCTCCTCTAAAATGGAGGAGGGAATCATTAACTACCATGCCTCTTCGTCGCCGCCGTCGCTGCGTTTGTGCTTCTTGCGCGAGACAACTTCGCCGAGGTCTTCATCGAACTCAAGGGCAACACCCTTCTTTTTGACTTTCTTGCCCTTTTTCTTGTCATCCGATGATTCATCTTCCGCACCTTCGCCGGTTTGGAACATTTCAGGCTTCATCTGGAACAACTCGTCGAGGTTGACACCATCCTTGGAAACTTCGCCATCTTCTTCCTCTTCTTCGGCGGTGCGTTTCGGCTCTTTCTTCTTTTCGGCTGGCTTCTCCACCACAGGCGTTTCCACCACTGGAGCTGCTTCTACCACTGGCTCAACTGCAGCCACAACCACAGGGGCTTCTTCAACCTTGGGTTGTTCAACAACAGGTTCGGGGAAGGTCAGAGCTGCGATAGTTTCTTCGATATTCGTAATGGCTTTACCGCCAATACCTGCGAGTCCAAGAACCTTATTCTGGTCGGTCTTCATATCGAACATCAACTGACCAATAGTTTCATACCCAGCTTCGGTGAGGATATTGAAGACGTGTTCCTTGAGTTCGGTAGCCTTTTCGAGCGGCATGGAGAATGCAACCGCAGGGATCTCGGCGCGAGCAGCGGCAAGGCGTTCGTCTTCTTCGCGAGAAGCCTCTTCCTTGGCCAGGATCATACGGCGTTCTACGCGGTCCACGAACTGTTCGAGGGTATGGAATTCCTCCGGCGTGATGAGGCGGTTCTCGGCTTTCTTGGCAAGCGTTTCTTGCACCTGCGGCATGACTTCCACCGCAGCCTTGAGCATTTTCTGCAATTCGGGGTCACCCTGAAGTTTGGCAAGTGAGTCACCCGCAGCTTCAGACAGAGACTTAATGTCGATACGCCAGCTGGTGAGTTTGGCGGCAAGGCGGGCATTCTGTCCGTCGCGACCAATGGCAAGGCTCAACTGGTCTTCACCAACCACAACAGTGGCAGTGCGTTCTTCTTCAGTGAGGTACACGCCAGTCACTTTGGCGGGGCTGATGGCTTTGGAGATGTAGGCAACCGGGTCGGCGTCCCACAAGATGATGTCGATCTTTTCATCGTGCAATTCTTTGACGATGGCTTGGATACGAACACCCTTTTGACCCACACATGCGCCGACGGGGTCAATACCGGGCTGGGTGGCGGAAACCGCCACTTTGGCGCGGGCACCTGGTTCGCGGGCAATGGCGCGGATCTCAACGATGCCATGATAGATCTCGGGCACTTCGTTTTCCATCAAGCGACGCAAGAAGTTGCGATGCGCGCGCGAAAGGATGATCTGTGGTCCACGGGTTCCGTCTTTTACTTCCATCACCACCGCACGGACACGGTCATGCAACTTCAGTTTTTCACCGGGAATGCGCTGGTTGTTCGGCATTACGCCTTCGGCTTTCATATCCAAACCGATGGTAATGCCTTGAGCATTGACCGCCTGTACCAAACCGGAGACGATCTCGCCTTCCTGACGCTGGTAATACTCCATCTGATTGGAGCGTTCTGCCTCGCGGATACGCTGCTGGATGACCTGACGTGCTGTTTGGGCCGCCACACGACCGAAATCAGCTGGGGTGCTTTCCACCACGACCATATCGCCAGGTTGGCACTCAGGGTTTACCTTGCGTGCTTCGTCGAGAAGCACCTCTGTGCGTTCATCTACTACGCTGTCTTCGACCACTTCTTTTTCAGCGTAAACGGTAACAACACCCGTTTCGGGGTCCAGCTTGGCTTCCACGTGTTGTGCAGTGGAGGCTCCCACTGCGCGTCGATAGGCAGAGACCATCGCCGACTCAATAGCGGTGATGACCACGTCCTTGGCGAGCTGCTTTTCTTCCAGCACTTCGTTGAATGCCAGCGCAAAATCATTCTTTGCCATCGTACTGCTCCAAAGCTCCTTATTATAAAAAGCGAAGAAGTGGGGGCTGCCCACTTCTCGGTGACGTTCGTTATTGGGTTGTCCCTTACGAGCGAGATTTTAGCATAAAGGCGGTGTGCGTGCAAGATGGATTCTGTTAGAGGGGTATTTGAAATCTGATCGGGGCAATCAGATACGTCACTGAGTGCGCAGAGAAGCCTCAGTGAACTCACTCTTCTTGGTGCCCAATCCATTTGTAAAAAGCGATACCTACCATCGCAGTGTATAATCGCCGCCATGACCGAACGAGATATGGATAAAGCCGCCCTGCGCGGAGAACCTTCGTATGTTTGGCGCGATGGACAAAAGCGCCGTTTGAACATGATCGCAAAATTTGCGGGGGATCGCATGCAAGGCAACGTGCTGGAAAACGGCTGTGGCGTGGGCATGTATGTAGAAAAGATGACCGAACTGGGTGCACACGTCACCGGACTTGAATATGACTTTGACCGTGCCCGCGATGCGCATGTGAACTCGCCGCGCATCATTAACGCTGCTGGTGAATTCCTCCCGCTTCCTTCCGGGACCTTTGACCTGATTCTCAGCCACGAAGTGATCGAACACGTCCAGGATGACCGCTCCG
>JBEBCV010000415.1:0-8442 GCA_041157505.1 Chloroflexota bacterium
CCTTTGATGATGAGTTCACCGGTTGCACCAACCGGCACATCCTTGCCGTTCTCATCCACCAGGCGCATGTCACTGTGAAAGATGGGCTTCCCCACTGAACCAAGTTTTCGCAGCGCATCTTCATCGGTCATCGAGAAGCAGTTCACGCCCACTTCGGTCAGACCGTAGCCCTGGCGCATCACAACACCCTTCTTCTCGCTCCATGCCTGTATCAACGAAGGCGGACAAGGCGCGCCACCGCTAATAAAGAAGCGGACGTGGCTGAAATCTGCGTTGGCAAACTGGGTTGAGTTCATCCACACTTGGAACAAAGTTGGCACACCGAGAATGACCGTACATTTTTCATCCACGATCAACTTCAAGGAGGCATCGGTGTCGAAGGTGCGCCCGAGCAAAAGTTTGCCGCCCACATGAAAAAGCGGAACAAGAAACACGAACAACCCGCCCGAATGGAACATGGGCGTGAGGATCGGAGAAATATCGTCTTCGTTCAAACCCCAAGACATGACAGTGTTAATGGAGTTCCATATCACCTGTCGATGAGGAAGAACCGCGCCTTTGGGTCGTCCGGTTGTGCCAGAGGTATACAGGATACAAACCGGGTCATCCCCCACAATGGCAGGACTCTGTGGTTCTCCGGCAGAGGCTTGGTCGATCAATTTTTCGTAGGATTCTCCGGGAACATCAGCACCTTCAATCGAAATGAGATGATCCACCTTGATGGAGTCTTTCATTTCGTTATAGACAGAAACGAATTCAGGACCGACGATCAACACCTTGGGCTGACAGTCATTGAAGATATAGATCAATTCACGCGAGGTCAGGCGCCAATTCAACGGCGCAAGGATCGCGCCGATCTTCGCCACACCGAACAACAAGTCCACATAGGCAACTGTGTTGTGCGCCAAAATGGACACACGGTCACCTTTCTCTACACCGCATGTTTCTCGCAAGAAGTTCGCGGCGCGATTGGCGCGTTGATTCAACTCCGCATAGGTGTAATGGACTCCAGTCGCAAGTTCGATCAACGCCTCGCGGTTCGGGGTCAACAGGGCTCGTTTGGTGAGGATATCGGCAGAATTCATAGGTTCAGTGTCAGGTTCCAAGTGTCAGGTAAGAAATTTAGAGAAAAAAATCACGTGTCGAGTACCAATACCTTGGCACCAGACACGTGATACATGACACGTTATTTACGTCCCAACCACGATCCCGCCATCCACGCGTAAGACTTCACCCGTAATGAACGAGGCTTCGTCGGAAGCGAGGAAGAGATAAGCGTTGGCAATATCGCGCGGTTCGCCCAAACGTCCGAGCGGAGTCTTGGCACGCATACCATCCAGAACTTTATCGGGCATGGCGGTCACCATTTCGGTGGCAGTGAAGCCGGGAGCCACAGCGTTGACGCGGATGTTCAACTTACCCATTTCACGCGCCCAGACCTTGGTCATACCGATCACACCGAACTTGGTGGCAACATAATTGGTCTGACCAAAGTTCGCATCCAAACCAACTACCGAAGAAGCATTGAGGATCACCCCGCCGCCCTGCTTTGCCATCACCGGCGCAACCGCTTGCGCACAATTGAACACGCCCTTCAAGTTGACCGAGATCACGAGGTCAAAGTCGGCTTCAGACATCTGCCCAACGAGTTGACCTTCCTTGAACTTGATCATCTGACCATCGCGCAGCACTCCTGCGTTGTTAACGATGACATCAATGCGCCCATACTTGGCAACTACATCATCGATCCACTTTTGAACATCTTCACGGCTGGTCACATTGACCTTGTAGAACGCGGCGCCTTCACCGAGCTGCTTAAGGGTTTCTTGCCCAACGGCTTCGTTCACATCACAAATGACAACTTTCGCACCTTCTTCGGCAAAACGCAGGGCGGTGGCTTTACCAATTCCCGCCGCGCCGCCAGTAACGAGCACTACTTTATCTTTCATGCGCATGGTGAGGTTCCTCTTGGGATATTTAATTTTTTGAAACATATATTGCCAACCTGAATGGCTGACAACATGAGATCTTTTACATGCAGGATGCCCCGACTTTCCCGTCCACTACAATTCTGAAGGATGCGGTGATGGAGCGCTAACGCCCTGGTCTGAAACGCCTGTTTGAAAAGGCAGCCTATGAGCCGAGGGAGGATGTTGATTTCTGTAATGCCGTTAGCATGGACTTTTGGCATAGTCAGAACATCCTGCGTTTTGCTAGGTTAACGTATGGCTGTTACAAGCCAGTTACAAGGGTTTAAAAGCACAGAGGAACACTGGTTCAGTGTTCCTCTGCATGTTTTTCCTCTTATTTATTACGCTTTGAACGCCAGATACGTCTTTTGGGCTTCCCCTTCGCCAAATTCCACAAAATCGACCGTCAATGGTGTCCCTACTTTGATCTCCGCCGGCTTGGACATGTCCAGACCGGTGATGCGGGCGCTAATGAAGGTACCCTCTTCAAGTTCAACGATGCCCGAAACATAAGGATTCTTCTTATCAAAGCCCTGATCCACCATGAATGTCGGTCCGCTATAAATAACAGTGAAGCCCGCCAACTTGCCTTTGCCGCTGGCTTCGACCCATTCCATTTCTTCGCTATGGCACTTGGGGCAAATAGCACGCGGTGGAGCATATATGCCGCCACACTTTGAGCATTTTACGGTCATCAATTTATGCTCTGCAAGATATTGATCAAATGCCGCCGCAGTGAATGGGCGGATTGTAGTTGTCTCTGCCATGATTAATTCCTCCGCTCAAACACGTGGACGGTGCATGTGGAACCGGTCGCACCGACATTGTGAGTCAATGCCAATGAGACATCGCCATCGACCTGACGCGCCTCAGCCTGCCCCCGCATCTGCTTGAACACTTCGACAGCCTGTGCCACGCCGGAAGCGCCGACGGGATGTCCCTTCGCCTTCAAACCACCCGAGGTATTGATGGGTTTCGCGCCGTTGCGGGCGGTCATGCCATCTTCGGCAGCTTTGAAGCCTTCGCCGGGAGCAAAGAAACCGAGGTCTTCGCTGGCGATCACTTCTGCGATGGTGAAGCAATCATGCACCTCCGCGATACGGATGTCTTTCGCGCTCACGCCTGCCATCTCGTAAGCATTTGCCGCCGCAGTCTTCGCCGCAGGGATGCTGGTGAGAGACGGGCGGTCATGCAATGCCGAACCTGAAGCCTGCGCCGAGCCAACGATATGAATCGGATGGTCTGTGAATTGATGCGCGATCTCTTCTGCTACGAGCAAAATAGCCGCCGCACCGTCTGATACGGGTGAGCAATCGAACAGGCGCAGCGGATACGCAATAGTCGGGTTGCCTGATTCGTCGTGGAGAAAATCCCAAATGTTTGCCCAGGTTGGGGCGGGCTTCCCCTTTTTGACCGCAGCCGCGACGCGTCCTTCCATCCAGGTTTGAATGGTGACGCCAAATTGTGCGTTCGGGTTGAGCGCGGCATTGTCGTGATTCTTGACCGCCACGTTCATAAGATGCTCAGACTTCATGCCATACTGAGCCATATACGCGGACGCCATCGCGGCATAGAAGCCGGGGAAGGTAAAGCCCGCGGGAATTTCAAAGGGAACATCGGCTGCGGTTGCCAACGCTTCGGTGACAGCCGCTGTGTTGAGCGCGGTCATTTTCTCCGCGCCGCCGACGAGAACAACATCTGCCATGCCAGAGGCGATCGCCATCACGCCCTGACGCAAGGCAACACCACCCGAGGCGCACGCATCTTCCACACGTGTGGCAGGAATGGGCAGTAAACCGACCGAGTCTGCGAGAATGGGCGCGAGATGCGCCTGATGCTCAAACTGGTCGCTGGAAAAATTACCAACGTACATGGCTTCAATGAGCGATGGATCAAAACCTTTGTCCACCGATTTGGTCATTGCCTTGTAAGACTCAACGAACAGATCACGCGAGTTCTTCTCGGCAAAGGCACCAAACTTCGACATCCCCGCACCAACCATGGCTACCCCGCGAGGAAGGGATTTCACTTTAGGCATTACGCCTCCTTATTGACTCAGTGACCAGAATTCAGTGTCCAGTAACCAGTTATTTGGACTGGCTACTGGACACTTGGTCACTGGTTACTGATTACTTTAGTGCTTTCGAGAACGACTTCATAAATTCTTCGGGTTTCTCCACGTAGGGAGTGTGACCCGTGTCGGCGATGACGACTTCTTCGAACGAACCGCCATGAGCGGCATACTTCTCGAGCAGGCTGCGGGTCTGTCCTACCATCGGCTGAGGAGGATAGACTTCTTCACCGGGCCAGCCGGGGACGTAGCCCAACTTGCCGAGCGTGCCAAAATCGAAGAACGAGTTGTCCGAAACGATCATGTCCGAGTCGCCGCGCACCCACAGGATGAAGGGCTTGCTTGCTGCACCGACGAAGTTCTTTACACTGTCACCCACATACTTGGGAGAAAGCGCATTGATGGGACCGAACTTGCCGGGCGCTACATTGGGCCAATTACCAGATGGCACAAAATCGCCAGGATATTTTTGGTCGCCGATCTTTTCGGTCATGAGCGAGGAGAGCAGGTCTTCTTCACGGGCGGGGACGAAAGGCGGCTTCCAGTAGAAGCTGTTCATCACCACACGCGGAGAGGCTTGCGGGTTATCCGAAGAGCGGTCGCCAGCAGCGATCAACTTGGGGAACTCGGGATTGACCACACCGCCACCGGAACCGGCGAAGTCGTCGTAGCAGGGTGTGCCGTCTAAATCTTTTGAGCCGCCGAAGCCGTAGATCGAGCCAGGGTTGACGACGGTTCCGCTCAACACACGTCCGCTAAGTGAACCGACCAAACCGAACACAATGGTCCCACCCATCGAATGACCGACCACGTGGGTCTTTTCGATCTTGAGCGCATCGAGCAAAGCTTTGATGTCATCGATCCAATCCCCCATGCCGCGAGTGGCGTCGATCAACTTGTCTTCGGTATCACCATAACCGCGCAAGTCAGGAGCAATGCCGCGGAAACCCGCCGGCAACTTGAGCATGACCTCTTCCCAATAGGAAGCAGAAGAAGCGTTGCCATGTACGAACAAAACAGGCGTGCCGTTCTCAGGTCCGCTGAAGAGGACGTGCTGTTTCAAGCGGGGGGTATCCACCATTTTGGATGTGATACCGGAAAGGGTTGGAACTGTGGGCATAAATTTTCTCCTTGGAATGGTTTTTAGACGTACAAGATAAATGTTACACCAAATAAACCTGAAATCAGCAGGGGACAAACCCTGCTAATTCATGACTAGGGATGGAACTGTGCTTCTTCGGTGGAGCCTTTGATCGCACCTGTGGAAACTTCGCCGCCATTGACGGTGGTTTGTACAGCGTCGAAGTAGCCTGCACCCACGAATGCCTGATGCTTCACGGCGCGGAAGCCCATGGTCTTTTCCATTTCGAATTCGCGTTCCTGCACTTTGACAAAGGCGCTCATCCCTGTGCGAGCGTAACCATGCGCCAGATCGAACATGCTTGCATTGAGGGTATGGAAACCCGCCAAAGTAATGAACTGGAATTTGTATCCGGCTTCGCCCAATTTATCCTGGAAGTCAGCGATCTGCTTGTCGTCCAGTTTGCGCTTCCAGTTGAAAGACGGCGAGCAGTTGTAAGCCAGCATCTTGCCGGGATATTTGGCGTGGATGGCTTTGGCAAATTCTTGTGCCTCAACCAGATCGGGCGTGGATGTTTCGCACCAGATCAGATCCACATACGGGGCAAATTCAAGCGCACGTGCCACTGCGTATTCAAGTCCGTTCTTCACAACGAGGAATCCATCGGCTGTGCGTTCGCCGGTGAGATGTTCATGGTCCACACGGTCAATGTCGCCGCGGATGAGAGTGGCAGACAAAGCGTCAGTGCGACCAATGAAAATGGTGGGAACCCCCATCACGTCTGCGGCGAGGCGGGCGGAGATCAATTTCTGAATGAAATCATGCACAGGCACGAGGACTTTTCCACCCATGTGACCGCATTTCTTCAATGAGGAGAGTTGGTCTTCGAGGTGGATGCCTGCGGCTCCGGCTTCGATCATGGCTTTGACCAACTCAAAGGTGTTAAGTGGACCGCCGAAGCCTGCTTCTGCATCTGCCACGATGGGCGCGAAGTATTGCACCTCGCCGTCGCGTCCTTCCATGTGTTGGATCTGGTCGGCGCGGATGAGTGCGTTGTTGATCTTCTTCAAAACGGTAGGAACACTGGTCACCGGGTAAAGGCTTTGGTCGGGGTACATGGTGAGGGCGTCATTGGCGTCGCCTGCCACCTGCCAGCCGCTGAGGTAAATGGATTTCAAGCCTGCCTGCACCATTTCCACTGCCTGGTTGCCGGTCAATGCGCCCAGAGCGCGGATAAATTTTTCTTCGTGCAGTAATTGCCAGAGGCGTTCGGCTCCCATACGTGCCAGGGTGTGGTCATGTTGGAAGGTGCCGCGCAGACTGTCCACTTCTTCGGCAGCATAGGGTCGGTATACACCTTTCCAGCGAGCATCTTCTGCCCATTCTTTCTTCAACTCTTCAACGGACTTGGGTTGGTACTTGTGGAACATGGTTTCTTCTCCTCGGTTTCAGTCTAATTTTTCATAGGCGGGCAGCGTGAGGAATTCGGAGAACGTGTCGGCGGTGACCAATCCGTCGAACAGGTTGATCGCGTCTTCCATGCGGCTGTTTGCATATGTCTCAGCCCCGAATTGGGCTTTGATTTTTGTGATCTCGTCCGCCAAAAACTGGCGGTACAAGTCCAGTGAAACATTACGTCCATCTGAGAGAGCGGCATTGGGGTTATGAACCCATTGCCAGAGTTGAGCACGGCAGATCTCGGCGGTGGCGGCATCTTCCATCAGGTTATGTATGGCGACTGCACCTGAGCCACGCAACCATGCGTCGATGTATTGCAAGGCGACGTTGATATTGAGGCGCATGCCCGCTTCAGTAATCTGTCCGTTGGGGATGTTGAAGTTGACCAGGTCTGCGGCGGTGGTATTGACCTCGGCTCGCAGCTTTTCTTTTTGGTGCGGCTTATCTTTCAGCACGCTATCAAAGACTTCTTTTGCAGTGGGCACCAGGTCGGGGTGTGCGACCCAGGTACCATCGAAGCCGTCATTTGATTCACGTAATTTATCTTCGCGGACTTTGGCAAGCGCGATGTCGTTCACTTCTTTATCTTTACGGCTGGGGATGAATGCTGCCATACCGCCGATGGCATGTGCTCCGCGTTTGTGGCAGGTCTTGACCAATAACTCGGTATATGCCCGCATGAACGGGACGGTCATGGTCACTTGAGCGCGGTCAGGCAGGAGGAAGCCCGGCTGCTTGCTGAATTTCTTGATGGTGCTGAAGATATAGTCCCAGCGACCGGCGTTGAGCGCAACGATGTGGTCGCGCAATTCATATAAAATTTCTTCCATTTCGAAGGAGGCGAGGATGGTTTCGATGAGGACGGTCACCTTGATGGTGCCACGCGGGATGCCAAGCTTATCTTGCGCGAAGTTGAACACGTCGTTCCACAGACGCGCTTCGAGATGGCTCTCCAATTTGGGCAGATAGAAATATGGACCTGTGCCGCGCTTTCGGAGGCGATCTGCATTCAGAAACAGATACAAGCCAAAGTCGAAGAGAGAGGCGGAGATGGGTTTGCCACCCAACGTCACGTGTTTTTCATCCAAATGCCAGCCGCGCGGACGCACAAACAACGTCGCGGGATTTTCATTCAGTTTGTAGGTTTTTTCGGGAGTGGTGAGGGAGATGTTGCGCTCGATCGCGTCGCGCAGATTAAGGTGACCCTGGATGAGATTTTCCCAGGTCGGTGCGTTGGCATCTTCGAAATCTGCCATGAAAACTTTTGCCCCTGAATTGAGGGCGTTGATCGCCATCTTGCGCTCCGGCGGACCGGTGATCTCCACGCGGCGGTCTTGCAGGTCGTCCGGGATCGAGCCGACTTTCCAATCTCCGGCACGGATGTGCGCGGTTTCTTCAAGAAAAGCGGGAAATTGACCGGCATCGAAGGCTTTTTGACGCTCCGCGCGTTTTTGCAACAACTCACGGCGGCGTGAACCGAACTCGCGTTCGAGTTGTTCAACAAATGCAAGCGCTTGGGGTGTCAGCACGTCCTGAAATTCAGGCGTGGTCTTTCCGAGAACGTCCATACGGGAACCTCCTGCGGTCAAGATCAGCGGGTAGATGTTGTGAGTATATGGATGGTGGTATCACTTGAGTTACAAAAGGTACGATCCCCCATTAAAAGAATCCACGAAGTTCACGAAGGAACACGAATTTGTAAGGCAAGACTTCGTGATCTTCGTGTCCTTCGTGGACAAATAAAACTATATGAACTTTTCGTGCAATTCGCGTTTGAGGATTTTTCCAGCCGCAGAAATGGGGAGGGCATCCATCAATGCCACCGACTTTGGCACTTTGTATTTTGCCAGTCGTTCGGTCAT
>JBEBCV010000416.1:0-2932 GCA_041157505.1 Chloroflexota bacterium
CACGGGCGTTGAAATATATTGAAGAACATGTCATGGGTTTCACGCGTTCTTCTGATGAAGTGCCCGGTTATGAAATTCCCTGGCTTTATTTCGATTACCTGCGCACAGGCGATGCCCGTCCACTTGGGGGCGTGTTCTATCACAACGCGATGGATATCGTGGCGATGGCGGCTCTGCTCGGGCATGTCAGTGAGATATTGGCAGACCCGTATGATGGACGCGTGGAGCACGGTCTTGATTTCATTGCGCTCGGTAAGCTATTCGAGGACCTCGGTCACTGGGATGAGGCGGCGCGTCTGTTCGAGCGTGGACTCGAGCTTGGGTTGGATGAATCAGATTTCGGCGTGGCAGTGAAGCGGATCTCCATCCTGCAAAAGAAGCGCGGAGATATGGACCGAGCCGTGGAGTTGTGGAAGGCGGCGGCGAAGAAAGGTCATATTTATGCTCATATTGAGTTGGCGAAGTATTACGAGCACAAACTGCGCGATGCAAAGTCTGCGGTGAAATGGGCGAAGTCGGCACGCGCCGAAGCAGAGAAAGCGGACTTGCCGCCTTACATCCGCAAACATTGGCTGAATGAAATTGACCAT
Organism: Chloroflexota bacterium; assembly: GCA_041157505.1. Lineage (GTDB taxonomy): Bacteria > Chloroflexota > Anaerolineae > Anaerolineales > Villigracilaceae > Villigracilis. Next base: position 591 of record JBEBCV010000416.1, read on the forward strand.
CGGCTGGAACGGTTGACCCGTAAAGCGGGTTTATAATTGAAAAAACAACGACCAACGTTTGGAGAGGAAACATGGAGATACATATTTCACAAGAACAGGGGAAAGTGCCGGTCACCGTTATCAAGGTGGCGGGTCAGCTTGACGGGCAAACCTATCAGAAATTGATCGCTTCTGCTCAAGACGTTATCAAAAATGGTACCAGTAACATTCTGCTGGACCTAAGCGACCTGACGTTCATTTCCAGTGCGGGCTTGGTCTCTTTGCATGTGATCGCCCTGCTTCTGCGCGGTGAAGCCATGCCAGACCTTGACCACGGCTGGGCGGCTCTTAAGTCGGTTGGGAAATCGCGTGAGAGCGGCATTCAGCAGCATGTGAAATTGCTGAATCCGCGGGAAGAGATCGTCAATGTGTTGGAGATGGTTGGCTTTTCGACCTTCTTTGAGATCTTCAACGATAAACAGAAAGCGCTCGAATCGTTTTCATAAGATTTTGAATACAACAGCGATGCAGGCACGCCTGCATCGCTGTTGATTTATATTAAGGGTATATCGTCATGAAACGCAATTTTGGAAATATTCTATTCGTAGTTTTGGTTTTGGCTACCATCCTTGTGTGGGTGGTCTTTCCGCCTCAACGTGAAGGGGTGGAGCATTACGCCCGCTATCACATTGGCATGACCATCGGTTCGCTGTTGATCGTGCTGATGTCGTTTTCCTTGTTCATTTCCACCCGTCCGCGTTGGGCGGAACCGTTCTTCGGCGGCTTGGATAAGATGTACATGACGCATCGGCATACGTCCACGGCGGCTTTTCTTTTGTTGTTCGTCCACTTTTTGACCGTGCCTCTGCGACTGACAAATTTTTTGCTTGGCAATTATCTGGCATATATTGCGTTCGTTGGTATTGTGGTCATCGTCCTGCCGACGCTTGCGCCGCGTATTCCTTTCCTCAGCAAGTTGACTAACAGCACCTATGAAGGCTGGAAGAAATTACATCGCTTCATTGGTATCTTTTTCATCCTTGGTTTCCTTCATTCCATCAATGTCAAAGCACCAAGCGCTTTCATCGCCATCACATGGACACAGATCTTTTTCATCATTGGGACGATCTCGTATGTTTACACCGAGTTCCTTGGCGGTCTGGTTGGTAAGTATGTGCCTTACAAAGTGGAAGCGGTCAATCACCCCAACAACTCCACGACCGAAGTGGTACTGCGCGCCAAGGGCAAACCCATTCAACATGCACATGCGGGACAGTTCCTGTTCGTGCGTTTCAAAGGCGACAAATCTTTGGATGAAGCGCATCCTTTCACCATTTCCAGTGCGCCGCACGAAGGTGAGTTGCGGGTCACCATCAAAGCTGTAGGCGACTTCACCCGTCATCTTTTCCAGAACATCAAGCCCGGCATGGATGCGATCGTGGAAGGTGCGTATGGGATGTTCAATTACAAGACTGGCGGCGACAAGCAGATTTGGGTCGCAGGTGGAATTGGCATTACTCCCTTCCTTTCGTTCCTACGGGACCTCAAAACTGATTTGGCTCAAGATGTGCATTTTTACTACACTGTGAGGCATCCCGAAGAAGCCGTCTTCGCGGACGAGATCGAAGCCATTGCGAAGAAACATCCGCGATTGAAGGCGCACATTCGGTTTTCATCTCAGCATGGTTCGTTGACCGTGGATGAGATCGTAAAGAACACGGGCGGTGATGCGTCCAAACATCATGTGTATATGTGCGGACCTTTGCCCATGGTGCAAGCGTTCGCGGCAAAATTTGTCGAAGCGGGCGTAAGCAAGGATAACGTCCACTTTGAAGAATTCAATTTTAGATAACAGGAGCTACCCATGCAGATCTCTTATTCCAAACAGGAGCACGTTACTGTCTTGCATCTCATGGGGGATGTAGACTCTTCGAATTACACCGATGTCATTATCAAGGCGCAGGAACTGTACGATGACGGTACCCGCAATCTGTTGCTGGACCTTGCCAAGGTTCCATATGTCAGTAGTGCCGGGTTGATGGCGTTTCACACCATTGCCCGCATCTTTTCAGGGCATTCCATTCAAGGCGGCGAAAGCGGCAGACCCACTTTCCGCGCCATCAACCCAAAGGATGATGCGACTGCGCGTGAGCATGTCAAATTGTTGAGTCCACAATCTGCCGTGGAGCAGGTGTTGGATGTGATCGGCTTGAAGCAGTTCTTTGAGATCTACACCGACTTAAACGCTGCTGTGCAGTCGTTCAAGAGTTGATCGTTTCCACACCATTCAAAAGAGTGACTTGTCAGATGTGCCTGGCAAGTCACTCTTTGTTTTTATCGTCCTGTAACTTTTGGCGAGGTTT
>JBEBCV010000417.1:0-7633 GCA_041157505.1 Chloroflexota bacterium
CAGGATTTTCATTCGGGAACGCCAACGACAACACCGACGGCAGGATCAACACCGGAATAGAAACCAACAGGAACATATCGCGCCAATCCCGCTGGCGGATGTATCGAACGATGAGGAAGAAAATGCCAAGCAGGAACAATGCACCTGTGATCAGGTCCAAAGCTGGGCGGTGCATGACTGAGTGAGTTTGAATTTCTCCGTCATCCCAGTTGAACATCAACAAGCCTTTGTACATGTTCGAAAGGAAGATCTGCCAGGCAGGTCCGGGCAGCGGGGTTTCTACATTACTCAAGCGCGTGAATGCGCGATACCCAAATTGTTCCGGGTGACCAACCCAATAACGCAGCAACGGTGAGAAGACAAAGACCGAAACGATCACGATCAGCAATAGCCAAAAGATGGCTTGCTGACGGTCCTCTTTGGAACTGGCATGAAGATAGTAAATGCCAAACGCGATCACCACCAGGATGGGTACAATGCGGAAGGGACTATATCCATGCAAGCCGAGTCCGAGAAAGATACCAGCGAGGATAAAGTCGTTACGGTTATGAGTCCGCAAGCCGCGGATCAGGAAAAGAAGCGTGGGCGCAGCAAAGAGCGGATAAAGCGGGAAGCGAAGTCCGATGCGAGAAATGATGTTGGGCCAGCTGGCAACTCCAAAAAGGAAAAGCGCAAAGAGGGCAACGCGTTCATTGCCCACTTCCTTGCCAAGCATGTAAATAAAGGGAATGGTGAGAATGCCGAGGATGACCGTGCCAAGTTTAAGGCTGAGGAAGGAAAAGCCTGTGCCAAAAATATTAAGAACCAATAACGTCCAATACATTTGGAAAGCTTCGCGTCCGGTATTGCGCTCGAAGAAGACCATCGGCTTGCCTTGCGTGATCTCATACACGTCGAGAATTTTTTCGGCATGGTCGCTGAACGGCTCAACGGGAACAGCATCAAGTTGTGTCAGGCGGAAGAATACGGTGATGCCAAATGCGGCAAGCACAAGCCCGATCCATATCCAGCGATTCGATTGGGGTTCTCGCTGCACTTTCGGCGCAGGGACCCATAAGCTATAGACCAAAAACACAATAGAAATGAGCCATAGCGAAACGTTCAATGTCGAGAACATACCGCTTTCAAAATTCAAGAACGCGATCACCGCGACGAACACTGCCAACCCCAAAGGCACAAGGCGCATGGTCAGTGGATCGTTGATGCGCCACATGGCAGGCATGGCAGGTAAGTGCCATTCGTTCGAACGATACGACCAGATCGCCACACCAAAAGCGGCAATGTAGATCACGACAGCGATCATCCCCAATCGCAGCGGCGGCTCGACGATCGCCTGTGCTATCAATGCCAGTACGAGACCCATCACGGCGCGCCATGGAAAAGTACTCGCGCGTGTTGGCTCGATGACCTCTTCTACAACCACTTGCTGCGAAGCTTCATATGCCAATGCCTGATTGAATTCTTCACGGCGGCGCGCATCCCAAACGGATTGGATAAAGTTAAAGAATGAAGCCCAGTCCTTCGTAACAGATTTATAAAGGTCGAGGACGGTAGGCTCTTTTTCGGGAGAGTTGGTATCGTTTTGCATGGGTTCCATGTTTTGCTTAATTACGAATTACGGATTACGCGTAGGATTGCGTAATCCGTAAGATTGATTCTATACCATTTTCGATTATTTTTTTCTTGCGATCACAAGAATACTTTCCCCCCACCGCATCGGCAAAAAGACCCAGCCTGTAATGGCTTGAAGTCCGCCAAGCGAGCCGAAGAACAATTTTTGTATCTGCTTCGGCACGAAGCGAATATAAGGCACATCCCAAAAACCGTCTGAAAAAACGCGGACGAATTCAAATCCCGCATCTTGAATCAACTGTAGCCATTCTTCGGGCTGTTTGAGCGAAATGTGAGTCGGGTCTTGGTAACCGATCCATTTATCGCCCTTCCAAGGCTTGAGCAGTGAACCCAAATTTGGCGTGGCAAGGATCAGAATGCCATTTTTTTCGGTCACGCGTCCGATCTCGTTGATCGCTTTTGCCGGGTCGGGCAAGTGCTCCACGATATGTTTGATGATGACCACGTTGAACGCGCCATCTTCGTATGGCAATTCCTGCGCGGATGCAGTTTGGAGTGACGCCTTCTCAGCAAACTCTTTGGATTTATTGACCGCCCAATGATTCAAGTCCATGCCGTACGCTTCGAACTCCGCCGACAACTGACCGACGAGATGCCCCATGCCAGACCCCACCTCCAGCAGACGCGCTCCGCGCCGCCCGTAACGTTTTGCAAGAGTTGCAAAGAATCGGTTAGACCACCAATACATGCTGTATTTGGCGAAGGTGATGTTGGCGTATGTGTGAGTGGAGAAATATTTTTCGTCGAAGGGCATTTTTTAGACCGTGGACGACAAACGATGGACCATGGTCAATGGTCTATCGTCTATGGTCGTTTTCTAGCAATATAGAATGTGAACGTCCCATCCTCAACAGGTGCTGGTGAAGCATATTTTTTCACGTAAGCAATGGTGGGAGCGAGGTTCCACTTGGTGGGTGAGATGATCCACTTGCCGGTTAATGCTTTTGCAACCACAGAAGGCAGACCAAAATAGTGTCCCCATTCTAGCACACGCATGGAAGCGGGCGAAAAGTAGTGCCACCAACGTTCGAGGGTAAAGCCAGCATCGTTCAAACGCTTTTCCCATACATCGGGTTCATCCGCGTGATGGACGCGCGAAATTTTGCGGAACCAATTCTCATAAGGTTTGCCGAAGACCTTGGTCAGCGAGAGGGCGGAGAAGTAACGTGTGTTTGGCACACAAAAATAGAACGGCGCGCCAGGCTTGAGCACGCGAGCGGTCTCTTTGAGGACAGCATCGATGTGCGGAATATGTTCAAGGACGGAGTTGCTGAGTCCACTGGCGAAGTGGTTGGTTGGAAACGGAGTCTGCGAACCATCTGCTTCGACAAGCGATTTATAAGCATTGTATTTCTTCGCTTCTTTCATCGAGAAGCGCCACGGATCAAGCCCAACATCGAGCTTGTGATCAAAGGTCAATGAAGCGAAGTGACCGTCACCGCAGCCTACGTCGTACACAGGGGAAGGCAACGGCAGGTCTTGATAATACGAAGACTCTACTGCACGAAGAAAGGCACGGAAGTATGGCAGTGAACTGATCTGAAGGAAAAGAAAATCTTTTGACAAGTCTGTTATCTACTTTCGGAAGATGGTCTAACGATCCAATATGCCAGAGCGCCAAGAAGCGGAACAAGGCAAATGGTCAGTGCCCAAATGGCAGCAGCTAAAGTATCAAGCTTCTTTTTGCCAAGGTCGATCAAGGCACTGATGGGCAATGCAAATACAAGAAGAGCAACCGCCAATTGAATGAACAATAATCCTGAATTAATTCCCAATGCATCCATACTATTTCCTGTTTTTTAAGCGTTCAAACAATTTCTCGTATTCCTGTGCAATGGAGTCGGGGTCATAGGCGGTTTTGATGGCTGGAATGTCGCCGCGATATTTTTCCTTGTTATCGAGCACTTCAAGGATGGCGTTGGCAAGGCTCTCGGAATTCCCGATCTCAGAGACGATACCCATCCCATGTATCTTCACCGGTTGGCGCACGCCCGGCAGCGCAGATGGCACACTGGGCACACCGTTCATCATCGCTTCGATCTGCACCAAGCCAAAGGCTTCGGTCGAGTTGAGCGAAGGCACGGTGATGACATCAAGGTTGGGATAATACGCCGCCATTTCAACGGGGTCGAGGTTGCCCAGGAATTTCCAATTGCCGTTGATCTCATATTCACGGATGCGCGGCATGAGTCGGTCTGAGTAGGCTTGTTCACCCATCACGTATTGATAGGTTCCAGCAAAGAGAACTTGTGCCTTCGGATACTTATTCAGGATGGCGGGCATGGCATCGAGCAATACTTCCACACCTTTTTCGGAGGCGAAACGCGCTGCCATACCAATGACTGGTCTGCGGTCCATGGTGTGATGGTTTTCCGCGAAGGCAGAAACAGCTCCAGGGATCGGTTGGGGCAACTCAACGGGAGGCAGGATCGGGGTCAGTTTTGAGGCGTAGCGTGAGAGGAAGCGCGAGTTATCCGCGTAATCCTGTGTGTAGGTCACGATGTGATTCGCGAGCATCCCTGCCATGTTGTTTTGAAAATCCAAAACGGTGTTGACGACGCGGTTGAAAAAACTGGTGGGCAATTGCACATCGCAGTGATAGGTGAGGATGGAAGGTTTGCCAAATAGCCGCGCGCGCAGCGCCACACCGGGCGCATCAAATTGCGGAAGGTGCATTTGCACCACGTCGTGCTGTAAAACAAGTTTGGTGGCAACAAGCCCGAACGTAGGTGCAAGCACCCCTTTGCTGACTCGCGCTATGACCGGCACACGCACGATCTTGACGCCATCCAGAGTCTCTTTGAATGGCAGAGATGGATCGTAATGTGTGGTCATCACGGTCACTTCATGTCCGCGTTTGGCGAAGGCGCGCGCGAGGCGCTCTGCATAAATGGTCAGCCCAGAGGTATGCGGACGGTAATAGGTTAATACAGTAAGTATCTTCATTTTGTTTTTGTTGCCTGTTTGGTGGTTTTTCTTGCCTGCGTGCGGACGATCTGTACAGGATATGGCACTTCGATATTTCCGTTGGCGAAGGCTTGCTTGATCTTCGTCAACGCCATATCTTTGGCAGTATGTTGGTCGGTGGTGTTGCTGATCCAAAATTGAATGGTGAGATCAACGGAGGAAACCCCAAAGGTATGCGACAATACCTGAGGCGCAGGAACATCAACATAGCCTGATACGGTCTTGACCGCGTCCAATATGAAGGTGCGCACATCTTCCAAATCTGCGTCATAAGAAACACTTACAGGTAATTCAACACGGAAATGACTGGCACGCGTGTAGTTGATGATGGGCTGGGCAAGCACATCGGCATTGGGTAGAAATGCGATCAAACCATTGCGAAGTTTCATTTCAGTGGTGCGTAAACCGATCTTCTGAACGACCCCCTCAAATCCGCTCAACTTGGCTTCATCGCCCACTTTGAATGGCTGTTGCACCAACAAGATCACACCAGAGACAAAGTTCTGCATGATGTTCTGCAGGGCGAACCCAATGGTGAACCCAATGATGCCCAAGCCGGTAAGAAAAGCAGTGACGTTGAAGAAGCGTTGGAGTGCGGTAATTAAACCCAGCGCAATGATCGACCACTTGAGGATCTGCGAGAGCAGGTGAGATACACCCGGCTCTGCATTCTGACGTTTCAGTACGCGGACGAGCAAACGGCTCAACCAAACCCCGGCGTAATAACTTATGGCAAAGATGAACAGGGCTGTCAGCACATTTGGGAGAGCGGCAAGTACACCATCTGCGAGGGACGAGAGTTGTTCAGGCATGGGAAAGATTTTACCCAATAAATACGGCTGTAAAAATTCGGGTTTGAATTTTTACAGCCGTATTATTTTAGAGAGTATTTCTTGGGTAAGAAGGTCTGAAAGCTTAGAAAAGGCTCTTGTTCGCTTGAACCCACTCGAACAACATGTTCACACCTTTGTCCACGTTGATCTTTGGTTCCCAACCCAGTTCTTTTTTAGCTTTTGAAATATCGGCGTAGAACACACGTTGGTCGCCGGGGCGCCAGTCGCCGCTGCCGGTTTCGATCTTCTTTCCAAGCAATGCTTCCAGTTTGGGTTGAAACTCAGCCCAAATGGACATCACGTTCGAAGGACCACCGCCGAGGTTGTAGACTTGTCCGCGAGCCGTATCGATCTTTTCAACGGCGAGGTCATACGCTTGGATGAGATCATGGACATGCAAAATGTCGCGCACTTGTTTGCCATCACCATAAATAGTGATGTTGCGTCCCATCACCGCGGCGATGATGAACCATGCCACCCAGCCTTGATCTTCAATGCCAAATTGGCGCGGACCATAAATGCACGATTGACGAAAGACAACGGTTGGCAGGTCATACATCCTTGCATAATCACGCACGTATTGGTCGCCAGTGCCTTTTGAGCAGCCATACGGTGAATGAAAATCAAGCGGCTGCGTTTCAGGGCAGCCATTCACCAAGTCTTTGTATCTCCAGCGGGTAGGCTCTTCATATAACTCCACATCTTCCATACCGCCATACACTTTGTTGGTGGATGCGTAAATGACAATGGGCTGTCGTCCCGAAGCGCGCGCGGCTTCAAGCACATTGAACGTGCCTAATGCGTTGGATTCAAAATCATCTCTGGGATTTGTGACGGATGTAGTCACCGCAACCTGACCCGCCAAATGCACGATCACATCAGCCTTTGAGGCTGCTTCGGTTATTCTGTTGGCTTCTCTTACATCCCCAACTACTACGTCGAAGGCTTTCTCGCCGAATTCCGCTTTGAGCCATTCGAGGTTGCGCGGCGCACCTCCGCGAGAGAAGTTGTCGTAGATGGTGACTTTCTCCCCGCGTTCCAACAGGCGGTGGACATAGTTCGAACCGATAAAGCCTGCACCGCCAGTGACAAGATATTGTTTGGTCATTCTTCGTTTACCTCTTTTAGTAACGTCTTTTTGTGAATAGTTGAACAGTGATCACGCCGAACACAAATCCGCCAATATGAGCCCACCAGGCAATACCGCCGCTAGCGGCTCCTTGAAGGGCAGACCAGCCTGAGAACAATTGCAACACGAACCAGATCCCGAGGTAGATCACCGCTGGAATTTCGACCAGCGTAAAAATGAAAAGGATGGGAACAAGGCTTGCGATCCGTGCGCGCGGGTAGAGGATGAGATAAGCGCCCAAAACACCCGCTATGGCGCCGCTTGCTCCGATCATTGGAACCTGACTGGCAGGCATGAGAACACTTTGTAAGATCGCAGCGGCAGCTCCGCTGAGCAGGTAAAAGACGAGATAGTTGCCATGCCCCATGCGGTCTTCGATGTTGTCGCCGAAGATGAACAACGTCCACATGTTGCCGAGGATATGCAGCCAGCCGCCATGCAGGAACATGCTGGTGAAAACGGTCAACCAGCTTTCGGCGTAGTTCGAGGTCAACTGGGCGGGGATCAAGCCCCAGTTAAGAATGAAGCGGTTAAGTCTATCCTCGCCTAGTGTTATTTCGTAGTAAAAGATCAGCCCGTTCAGCAGGATCAACATCCAATTGATGAACGGGAACCGGCGCGAACGCACGGTGTCATACAAGGGGAACATTTATTTGCTTTCTTCAGCCTTCTCTTTATTTCTAAAATTCATGAGTTGTTTGTAAACGCCTGAGAGTGTTTGACCTTCGCTCGACAGACCTATCATACCAATAACTGTGCTGTTGAGATAGTTGTAAAGACGCATGGTGAGCGCCGCCGCGAATGCAGTGGATTCATCGGTGGTGAAGCGGGTGAGGGCGAAAACGACTGCTCCTTCGAATGTTCCCACCGCTCCGGGCGCGGAGGGAATCGCGCCGCCAAAGGCTGCCATGCCCAAGCCAAAGATCGCCCAGATGGGTTGCGCTTCGGGAAAGAAGGCGAGGACCATCAAATAGTAAGCAACAAGTGCGATCGCCCAGTTGAGGATCATCCAAAATAAAAAGCGCAGGAAGAGCCAGCCATTGGTGAGCACACCAAGACCTTGAAAGAAGGA
>JBEBCV010000418.1:0-16140 GCA_041157505.1 Chloroflexota bacterium
ATCAACCGCTGGCTAAAACGCATTGCATCAGAGTCGAAAAAATAATCATGCGAGTCCGAATCACATTCAGTAAACAAGGCGCGCTGCGCTATATTGGTCATCTTGACCTGCACCGGGTCTGGGAACGCGCCATGCGCCGCGCTTCCCTTCCGATTTCCTATTCTCAAGGCTTTCACCCGCAGCCTAAGATCAGTCTCGCCGCAGCCCTGCCATTGGGATTTTCCTCCCGTGCCGAGGTATTGGATGTTCGCCTCAACGAAGAAATCCCTACTGAAGAGATCTTTTTGCGTCTTAAAGATAACCTTCCGCCTGATATCAAAGTGACCGATGTGATATCTGTGGATGAGCGATTGCCCGCTTTACAAACTACAGTGTTATCGGCGGCGTACGATGTCCATTTAACGGAACCAGTAGATGGGTCCGAATTGACACGAAAAGTTGAATCACTAATGAAGCCAGAATCCCTCATCCGTGAACGGCGCGGCAAAACATACGACCTTCGTCCACTGATCGAATTGTTAAGTGTCATCAAACAACCAGATGGAAAAGTTTGGATAAAAATGACACTTGCTGCTCGCGAGGGTGCTACCGGACGACCTGAAGAAGTGTTGACCGCACTCGAGATCGAACCTGAAATTGCCCGAGTAGAACGCACGCGCTTGATCTTCAAGGAATGAGTAAAGGTTGGCTGAACAGCCAACCTTTATCTTTTGAAGTGAAAAATAACTACTAAACGTTTTATTCCATAATTTTGTTCCATACAAAATAGCCCCATTTGTTCTATTGATTTTTCCGGCTTGCTCGGTAAAATTAACCAGATATACAAATCCCAATTCACTGGAGGAATTTTCATGGCTCTACTGGCTGCAATTCCAATGGCATTCATTCCGGCCTTCTTTTTCTCGTGGTTTCTATACTGGCTTGACCGCTATGAAAAGGAACCCCGCTGGCTTCTGTTGATGACATTTTTCTGGGGTGGTTTTATCGCCATCATCGGAACATTGATCGTCGCTTCCATTTTTGAGATCGGCTTCAGCTTTGTATTGAACGATGCTGTCCTTGAAGACATTGCAGGAGGTTCGATCACTGCACCGCTCGTCGAGGAATTCATGAAGGGCTTGGCGGTCCTTGCTGTTTTCCTCTTGTTCCGCAAGGAATTCGACTCGGTTCTTGATGGCATCATTTATGGTGGCATCGCCGGGTTGGGCTTTGCTGCCACCGAAAATGTTTTCTACTTCATGGGTCAATATTCCGAAGCAGGTTGGAGTGGCATGTTTGCGAACTTTGCATTACGTGTTGGCGTGTTTGCATGGGGACATCCCTTCTATACCGCATTCACAGGTCTTGGTTTTGCGTTAGCACGCACGAACAAGAATATTTTAGTTAGACTAGCCGCTCCCATCATTGGTTATTTTCTTGCCGTGGCTGCACACGCCTTCCATAATACGGTGCTGCTCTTTGTTTCAGGTCTTGGCAGCCTGGTCTTCGTTGTGCTCGTTGAATGGGCAAGCTGGATCTTCTTCCTTGGTTTCATCATTTGGATGATCCGCCACGAACAGGGTTTATTAAAGAAACACCTGCAAGAAGAAGTGAACAATGGCTTGATCAACGAGTCCCATTACAAGACGGCTGTCTCCTTCTTCCAATTTGGTGCACGCATGTCCGCATTGAGCGGGGGTGCTTATCGCGCAACGAGCCATTTCTATCAATATCTGGGCGAATTGGCACACAAGAAAGAACAGTATGCTAAGTTCGGTGATGAACGTGGAAATGCTGCCATCATCGAAAAACTACGCGCGAACATTGCCAGCCTTGCTCCTCAAGCGAAGACTTAAGTCCACCTCGCTGCATTCGTAGACTTTGGGCTGGCGGCTACTCCGTCAGCCCTTTTCTACGCCTATGGTAAAATTCGGTTCGCTCGCCCCCATAGCTCAGTGGACAGAGCGACGGCCTCCGGAGCCGTAGAGCGCAGTTCGAGTCTGCGTGGGGGTGCCAAGCATCCGCCCTCCCTGGCGGATGTTTTTTGTTCCCCCTAATGGGTGATACGAAACCCCTTTCCTTTGTTTAATGCAACCCAGTTTTTGGATACAATTGTCGTGTGACCTATAAATATTTAAGCGTCTTTTTGAGTATCGTGCTGTTATGTACCGGTTGTGATGCAAGCCCTGTAACTCCAGTTCTTCCGCTTCCAGAGTTTGTAACGGCCACACTGCCCATCACTGCAGCCCCCATCGCAACTGCCACGTTGATTCCGCCCACAATCACACCTACGGTCTCCCCCATTGCAGGGACGACCACCTCTGAGGTCAATGTTCGCGTGGACACTTCCACTGCGAGCCAATCCCTTGGAACTATCCCAGCGTTTAGTGCAGTGCAAGTCATTGGCAAAGACACAAGTGGGATTTGGTTCCGGGTCCTCATTAACAATGAAGCTGGCTGGGTCCGTTCAGATTTTGTGCAACTGACAGATGCAACAGCGGTGGTTCCAGTCTTTGTCGCAGAAACAAGCAACGGGGCTACAGAACGCGGTGTGGTGTTGAGAGGTGTCAACGTCCGCAGTGGACCGGGTCAAGATTTTGATTCTCTGGGCTTGCTAAATCAAAATGATGTGATTCCTATTCTTGGGAAAGACTCATCTGCCGCATGGATAAAGATTTCGTATCCTGTTTCGGTAGAAGGAACAGGCTGGGTTGCGGCTGAGTATCTGCAGATCGAGAATCTTGATGCCATTCCAATCCTTGATGAAATTGCCGAGGTTCCAGCCACAAAATCAGCAGAAACAACTTCTCAGCCCGAAACAATTCCTCAACAACCAATACTGGCAGATAATGATACTGCTGACACTCCGCTAAAAACCTTCATCCTTTCGGAAAACGCTTCACATAGCATACAATTTCAAGGAGAAATATCCGCATCGAATGGCGACAGTGAAGATTGGGTCGGTTTCTTTGCGGAAAGTAACAATGTTGTAATCCAAGTCTTATGTGAATCGGGAGCCATTAAAGTAGAATTATTTCACGCTGGCATACCTATTGAACTTGCATCGGATTGTGGCGATGTCGAATTAGTGCAAGTTATACCGCAACAGGAGTATTTATTACGTTTGTCTCCTAAAAACATGGATAGTAGCGCAACTATAAACTATCAAATAAAGCTCAAGATCGTAAAATAAGGAATTCGAACGGAGAGAGAATTATGAGAAGAATTTTGACCCTATTATTTGTTTTTCTTGCTTTGGTCATTGCACTTTCGGGCTGTCAGACTAAAGAAGCGTCCTCGCCGCTTTCTGCCAGCCTTAGCGAACTCACCGGGCTGGTGGAAATGAAGCAGGCAGGGCAGGATGATTTCGCCCCAGCTGCCGCAGATACCGTGCTGGAAGTAAATGGACAGATCAAAACTGGTGATAATGGACGTGTACGTCTCGATCTGTCATCAGGGACAATTATCCGCGTTTCCCCTACTTCATCTTTCACATTAACCTCGAATGATGAAGTAGAAGGCGGTTTGCTCACGAAGATCAAACTTGAAGCGGGTAAGATCTTTGTCATCCTCAATGGCGGACAGACGGATGTAGAGACCCCCTCTGGAGTTGCTTCGGTGCGCGGATCTTACTTAAAAGTAGAAGTTGACCCAGTCACAAAAGACATTTACATCACATGTCTTGAAGGAACCTGTTCGGCGACTAATCCCAATGGTGACCAGATCATATTCACAAATGGGCAAAAAGTAACTCTTTTCCATCAGGAATCCGATGGTTCATGGAAGTCACCATTACTTGGCGATATGGACCTGGAAGATTTTGAAGAGTGGATCGAAAATAACAATGATAGTGAAACAAAAAAATACTACGATGAAGGTGTTGCCAAACTTTTAGAAGCAACAACGGCAGCCCCTACAGACGCCCCTACTGAAGAACCAACTGAGACGCCAACTGATGTTCCACCTACCGAAGTTGACTCTACAAGCGGGTCGGGAAATGCAAGCAACGCATGCTCCCAATTGGAAGGACCCTCAAATGGAAGTTCTTTAGGCAAGATCGGTCAAGTCAAATTTGCATGGAGCGAACAACCCGGTGCTCAAGTTTATGTTCTAACTTTTGTCAAAGAAGATGGTACAACCGCCAGAATCGAAACTGGCACAAATAGTGCTGAATTTTATATTGAGGTTCTGCCAACTGGCGGAAATTATCAATGGTTTGTAACCGCTTATGGTTCTGACGGCAACGCCATATGCACATCCACATCCAATAATTTCACAAAACCACAGGCGGATCCAACCGAAAAGCCGAAGCCAGAAGATTGGGAACCAAGACAACCTTGTGATGATCAATGCAACTCTGCCTGCCCCAATTATGTCGGCGATGATTTTTATTCCGATATGTGTTCTTATTACCCTCAATAAAATCCAAGGGATGATTCATGAAAAAAGATAAGAAGCCCTTTAATCTACGCCTCATTCTTGTCGGCGGCACAGCATTTTTGCTCCTCATCATTCAAATGATGGGATTATCCTTCAACTCCACCACACCACTAGAACGCCTCGAATATGCCATGCAAGACACGTTTGTTCGTCTGCGTGGTGTGGATGAAGTTTCAGGAGAGATCGTCATCGTTGCAATAGATGACGCCTCTTTTGCATGGAATGGTCTGCAATGGCCATGGCCACGTTCATATTATGGTGGTATTGTAGACCAGATCAATCAAGGTGGTGGCAAGGTTATCGGTGTGGACTTGATCCTCTTCGAACCAGATGAAAAACAGCCCGAGAACGATGGCATCTTCGCCGCCGCTCTCGCTGAAAGCCCAGCTTCCGCAGCTGTAATGGAGATCAACAAGGTGAGTGGTCAGGGTTTCGAAAGTGAAACCCTCTCCCAACCCTTAACGATATATCGCGATGTGCTTGATGGATTGGGTGTCACCGGAGTCAAGCGTGATGATGATGCCATTGTCCGCAACGTATCAGCGTATAGCACCTATCAAGGGGAAGCATATCCTCACTGGGCGTTCGAAATTGCGCGTCTCTACCAAAACGCCCAACCTGCTGTTTTCACAACCGCAAGTGTTAATTACAACGGACAGATCATCTCGCTTAACGGTGGGAATCTTCTACCTGTTTACTATGCGGGACCTGCAGGTACCTACCCCACATATTCAGCGTCAGATGTACATGATGGCATCACCCTTGAACAAGACCCGGATGCCTTCCGAGATAAGATCGTTCTGATCGGACCCACAGCCTTATCTTTGCAGGATATTCATCCCACGCCTTTTTCAGCACGAAATCCCACTCCCGGCGTGGAAGTCGTTGCAAATGCCATTGATACCATAATCAACGGTAAATTTCTGACATATGCCCCACCCTGGGTGGCGTTGTTACTTATTATTGCTGCTGCCGGGTTGGCATACCTGATCACCCTATCCAAACGTCCAACCTTTACAGTCACCTTATTAGGTGTAAGCATTGTCCTTTTCTTAGCCATTGCATTTCTGCTCTTTTCTGGTTCACGTTATGTCCTTCCAACGGTAGCTCCGCTCACCATGCTCTTCCTTGGAGTGATCCTCCCCACCCTCGAACAAGCGGTATCTCAAGAGCAGGAAAAACGTCGAGTCCGTAATCTTTTTAGTCGCTTCATCTCTCCTGAGATGGTGGACCAAATGATGAAGACCCAAGACATCAACTCACTCAACAAACGTGCCGACCTCTCGATCATCTTTACTGATATCCGTGGGTTTACGACCCTTTCTGAAAAGCTGGCACCAGAAGAGGTGGTCGCTCTTCTCAACCCATATTTGGAAGCCATGTCGCAAGTCATTTACAAACATGGCGGCACTGTGGACAAATACGAAGGTGATGCCATTATCGCCTTCTTTGGCGAACCTGTTCCGTACAAAGACCATGCTGCCCGTGCCATCCGAGCCTCGCTGGATATGCGCAACTCACTTGCGGAGTTGCGCGCGAAATGGTCAAAAGAAGGACGTCCCAGCCAGATCGAGATGGGCGTGGGTATCAACTCGGGCGAAGTATTTGTAGGGCTTCTTGGCTCGGCACAACGCATTAATTACACCGTCATCGGAGATAACGCCAATCTTGCCGCCCGCTTGCAAGACCTCACCAAAACCTATGCCTGGCCAATTCTCATCAGCGAGAGCACCTACCAGCAGGTCAAAGATGAATTCGATTGTGAACTGGCAGATGCAGTTACAGTCAAAGGCAAGACCAAGGCAGTTAATGTCTACAAGGTCGTTGGAGTAAAAGGCGCTCCAGAAAGCGAAAAACTCCAAGCCTGGACGAGTGACCAGGTAAAGCCAAAGCACGAATTATGATGAAAAGCAATGGACGAGAAGTTTCTCGTCCATTGCTTTTAACGGCTCAGGCTTGAGAAAGGCTTGGTTGGGCAACCCAAGCCTCGCTTACGCTGGAGGCGGTTCTTAATCCATATCCGATTGTGAAACACTTGTACATAATTGTACAAAACGAGTTTTTTTGGTATAGTTATGGCTATCCTACAAAAGGCGAGGGCTCATATGAACGCGAGGAAGATACCCGATATCATCATCGGAAGACTCCCAGTGTATTTGCGGGCGTTACAGCGCATGGCAGATATGGGATTAAAAACCACCTCATCGCAGGAATTGGGTGAGCATGTGGGCATTTCGGCTGCCCAGATCCGCAAGGACATTTCCCAGTTTGGCGAGTTCGGCAAGCAAGGCACAGGTTATTCGATCGAATACCTCAACAACAAATTGCGCGAGATCCTTAAAGTGGACCGTATTTGGGATGTGATCGTTGTTGGCGCCGGTGACATGGGTCATGCAGTTGCGAACTATCAGGGTTTCATGAATCGTGGCTTCCATGTTGTGGCGATCTTTGATAACGACAAATCAAAGGTTGGGCAGACCATTGGCGAATTCACAGTGGAAGATACGGAATTGATGATCGAACGTATCAAGGACTTGGGAGTCAAAATTGCCATGCTTACGGTTCCAGCTCCTGCGGCACAAGCTGTGGCAGACCAGCTCGTACAAGCGGGCGTTCGTGCCATCCTCAACTACGCCCCCATCAGCCTGAATGTGCCAAATAATGTAAAAGTGCAATACATCGACCCTTCTACACACCTGCAACGAATGACATATTATTTGTAAAATCGAAAGCCCGGTGACAAGCCGGGCTTTTTCTTTTTTGAAAGGCATCATGAGCAAAATTTGGAATGCAGCCGAATATGACCTGTCTCGCCGCCGACTCATCCCATGTTATGACCAGTTCTATGGCACAGCTACAGAGTTGGCATATCGAACCATTCAAGTAAAAAGTCCGGCGATCCTCGACCTTGGTGCAGGGACGGGTTTGTTAAGCGAACAAGTACTGCAAAGATTTTCAACAGCCACCCTTACGGTTTTAGATGAGTCTTCTGAAATGCTTGCCAAAGCTCAGATTCGACTTGCAAAATACACTCCCAAAGTTTTCGTCCAACCAATGACCGACCCTCTGCCATCTGGCAGGTTCCATGCCATTATTTCTTCTCTAGCCATTCACCACTTGGAGGATGCTGATAAAAAAGTTCTGTTCCATCGTATCTTTACAGCTTTGGAGCCAGGGGGTGTTTTCATCAATTGCGAACAAATCCTAGGTGAAACTGGCTGGCAGCAGGCATTGTTCGAACAAACTCACCTTGATGACGCTCGAGCATTAGGAAGCAGCGAAGAAGAAATAACTGCCGCTGTGGAACGCATGAAATACGATAAATGTGCGCCCCTTCAGGAACAAGTTTCGTGGTTGAGGGCATTAAGATATGAAAATGCTGCCTCTTATTTCCATTCGTTTCGGTTCGCGGTATATGCAGGCTGGAAACCAAATTAGCAATTCTTTAGATAAAAAAATGGCTTCCAGTTTGGAAGCCATTTTTTTTATTTTTTACACTTGCGGTAAATTTCTACGGATGACGTTCAACATACCGAAGGCTTTGGATGCCCCTTGTACCACGCAGGTCAGTGGATTATCTACAAGATAAGCCGGAATACCTAAAGATTTGGTCAACAGCTTGTCGATGCCGCGTAAAAGTGCTCCCCCACCGCACAACGCCACACCGCGATCAATAATGTCAGAGACCAATTCTGGAGGGGTTTTCTCGAGTACCCTGCGCCCTGTCTCAACGATCTGTTTCAAGGGTTCTTGCAGAGCTTCTACGATCTCACCAGTGGTCAAAGTGACTGGACGCGGCAAGCCAGTGACCTGGTCTTGTCCCTGCACTTCCATGCTGTTTTCAATATCTTGAGGTACAGCCGCACCAATGCGGACCTTCAACTGCTCGGCAGTCTGCTGACCAATGATGACACCATACTTGCGGCGCACATAATTGACAATGGCATCGTCCAGATCCATGCCGCCAAGGCGGAGCGTGTCTGCTGCCACAATGCCATACATTGCCATCACGGCGGCTTCAGTACATCCACCGCCTAAACAGATGATCATGTTTCCTGAGGGAGAATTGATTGGCAGATCGATGCCAATGGCAGCAGCAAGTGGTTGCTGGATGAGGAACGCCTCGCGGCTCCCTGCTTCCATCACGGCTTCATAAACAGCCCGACGCTCCACGCTGGTAACCCCGAACGGGACAGTGACCATAACACGTGGACGGAAGATACGCATCGAACCACTGGCACGTTGGAGCAAATATGCCAGCAGAGTTTCGGTAATTTCATAATCAGCGATCACGCCATTGCGGAGCGGACGGGCAACTTCAATACTCTCCGGCACCTTACCAAACATGTCACGGGCTTCGAGCCCTGCCGCTACCATTTTTTGATCTTCCACTTCAATGGCAACAATAGTTGGCTCTTCCAGCAACACATTATTGTTGTCGGCGAACCGCGTGAACATGGTACCCAGGTCAATACCCAGGTCTTTGGAGAACATTGAGAACACTAGGTTTTAATTCTCCGAGATGTGGATCTGAGATCCACCCTTGCGATAACGGCGGACAGCATCCAAACGCAGGTTGGAGCGGCGTAGAGCAGCTTCCATGGCAAGGTATGCATCAGTGTCCTGCGGAACGCCTTTCTTGAGGATCTCTTCGGCGCGTTTGCGGGCAGCCTCTGCACGGGATTCGTCAATTTCTTGAACGTTTTCCGCAGCATCAGCAAGAATGGTGACAATATCGGGCTGCACTTCTGCAACGCCGCCTGCCACAGCAAATACTTCCTCTTTGCCGCTCACGCGAACACGGACAAAGCCGTATTTCAACGTGGTCAACACAGGGGCGTGTTTGGGCAAGATGCCCATTTCCCCAGCCGCGCCGGGAAGCACAACAATGTCCACATTACCTGTGAACACAGTGCGGTCTTGCGAAACGATTTCACAACGAATGGTCATAACAGAGTTCTCCGGTGTTTCTGTTTTTCAGTGTCACATGAGCCAGAAACAAAGCACACGTGACACTGATTCACTTGACACGGATTAGCCCTTAGCGAGCTTTTCAGCGCGTTCGCGGACGTCTTCGATGGTACCAGCCATCATGAAAGCCTGCTCGGGCAGGTCATCACATTTGCCATCGAGAATTTCGCGGAAGCCGCGGACTGTTTCTTTAATAGGAACATACTTTCCGGAAATACCGGTGAAACGTTCTGCCACGAAGAACGGCTGGGAGAAGAAGCGTTCGATCTTACGAGCACGGGATACAACGAGCTTATCGTCTTCGGAGAGTTCGTCGATACCGAGAATGGCGATGATGTCCTGCAAGTCCTTATAGCGCTGGAGAACGCGCTGCACTTCACGAGCTGTCCGGTAGTGCTCTTCGCCCACGATGTTAGGATCAAGAATACGGGAGGTTGAAGCGAGCGGATCCACAGCGGGGTAAATACCTTTTTCCACGATGGAGCGTTCGAGCGCGATGGTCGCATCCAAGTGGGTAAAGGTCGCCACAGGAGCGGGATCAGAGTAGTCATCCGCAGGCACGTACACAGCCTGCATGGAAGTGATGGAGCCGGTACGGGTGGAGGTAATGCGTTCCTGCAACTCACCCATTTCGGTGGCGAGGGTCGGTTGGTAACCTACCGCGGAAGGCATACGACCAAGAAGCGCAGACACTTCGGAACCAGACATGGAGAAGCGGAAAATGTTGTCTACGAAGAGCAACACGTCCTTGCCCTGATCACGGAAGTATTCCGCCATGGAGAGTGCGGTCAACGCCACACGGAGGCGCACACCGGAGGGTTCATTCATCTGACCATAAACCATCACGGTATCTTTCATAACGCCGTATTCGATCATTTCGCGGTACAAGCCGGTTCCTTCGCGGGTACGTTCACCCACACCAGCGAACACGGAATTACCTTGATGCACGGAAGCCACCGAGCGGATGAGCTCCATGATGATAACGGTTTTGCCAGTTCCAGCGCCGCCGAAGATACCAGTCTTACCACCCTTGGTAAAGGGAGCGATAAGGTCGATGACCTTGATACCGGTTTCGAAGACTTCCACACGGGTGGACTGTTCTTCGAAGGCAGGCGCAGAGCGGTGAATGGGATACATGGTGGTCGCCTGAACATCACCCTTGCGGTCGATGGCGTGACCCAACACGTTGAAGATGCGACCCAAGGTCGCGGGTCCTACCGGGACTGTGATCGGAGCGCCCGTTGATTTGGCGGGGAGACCACGCTGAAGACCATCCGTGGTGTCCATCGCAACGGTACGAACCCAGTTTCCACCAAGGTGCTTCTGCACTTCGAGGACGATCGGTTCCTTACCTTCACGATCGACGGTGATCGCTTCGAAAAGATCGGGGACGTCTCCGTTGGGGAATTCAACGTCCACCACACCACCTAAGATTTGTACGACACGGCCGTTTGCATTTGCCATGATTTCCTCCAGTTATTTCGCGGCAAGCGCTTCAGCGCCGCCGACAATATCCAAAATATCGTTTGTGATCGTCTGTTGACGAACTTTGTTGTACACCAACTGCAGCGCGCTGACGAGTTCTTTCGCGTTGTCGGTCGCATTGCGCATGGCGATCATACGGGCAGCGTGTTCGCTGGCCTGCGATTCGAGGATCGCCTGATACACCTGCAATGCCGTAAAGCGCGGGATGATCTGGTCAAGCAATTCGCGCTGATCGGGTTCATATTCATACGCCGCAGCAGGACCGCTGGCTGCCTTGTGTCCGAAATCTTCAACCAAGCCTTCACCTTCAAGTTCAAGTGGGAGAAGTTTCTTGACAGTAGCGATCTGGCGACCCATGTTGATGAAGTCGGTGTAAACGAGGAAGACCTCATCCACATTGCCTTTGTTGTATTCTTCCACAGCCAAACGGCCAATGGCAGAAACATCCACAAAGGTGGGAGCAGCTGGTAGATTGCTGAAGTCGGCGATCACATCCTTACGGCGACGGAAGAGCAGGTCTCTGCCTTTACGTCCAACCGCGATGTATTTAACGGGAACAGAGTATTGGTCGAATTTTTGAGCCGTAAAACGGATCACATTGGAGTTGTAAGCGCCTGCCAGACCACGGTCGCCAGTGACGACCACAACCAGGGCATTCTTCACATTAGAACGCTTAACCAGCAGCGGATGCAGAGAGTCACGTCCCGGTTGTTCGGCGACATGTCGCAGCACCTGCCACGCTTTTGTTGCGTAGGAACGTGTCGCCATGACCGCATTAATTGCTTTGCGGACCTTGCTGGCGCTCACTGTTTCCAGCGCACGAGTTACCTGTGAAATGTTCTTTACGCTCTTAATTCGGAGCCGCATTTCACGAGCTGAAGCCATAAGTAGTTAGTCCTTTATAGTCTCTTAGTTTGTTTAGTCTCTTGGTCATTCGTCTCACAGCGTTTGGCTGCTCGACCTGTGACTATTGAACTAAACAGCCCAGCCCGCGCGGAAGCCATCGAGGGCTTTCGTCAAAGCGGCACGATTGTCGTCGGAAATGGCTTTCTTCGCCACAATGTCCTTACCAATTTCAGGGAAGGAGGTTTCCATATATCGGATCAAGTCCGTCTGCCACTGCGCCATCCTATCAAGAGGCACGTTGTCGGCAAATCCGTTGGTACCGGCAAAAATGACGATGACTTGATATTCAAATTCCATTGGCTGGTATTGCGGCTGCTTGAGAATTTCCTGCATGCGCTGACCACGTCCCAACTGCTGCTGGGTGGACTTATCGAGGTCGGAAGCCATGAGCGCAAACGCTGCCAACTCGCGATAGGCAGCCATATCGAGGCGCAAGCGCCCTGCAACCTGCTTCATCGCTTTGGTCTGAGCATCACCACCCACGCGGGAAACGGAGATACCCACGTTCACCGCCGGACGAATACCAGCATTGAACAAGTTGCTTTCAAGGTAAATCTGACCGTCGGTAATGGAAATTACGTTCGTGGGGATGTATGCAGAAACGTCACCAAGCAAGGTTTCGATGATCGGGAGCGAAGTGAGCGAACCACCGGTTCCCTTTACCTTGACAGCCTTGAAACCATCACCCAGTGCCTTGGCGGCTTCTTCCGCTTCATGCTTGGAAAGCGGACCTGAATACACTTTGCCATCCACGCCGTCTTTGACATCGGCGAGGTCAGCGCTAAAGTCTTTCTTGGTCACCACAAATTGATTGGCGAGGCGAGCGGAGCGTTCCAACAAGCGGGAGTGGAGATAGAACACATCACCGGGGTAGGCTTCACGTCCGGGAGGACGGCGGAGAAGCAAGGAAACTTGGCGATATGCCCAAGCGTGTTTGGAAAGGTCATCGTAAATGATGAGAGCATCGCGACCGGTTTCCATGAACTCTTCACCGATGGCGGTACCAGCGTACGGAGCAATGTATTGAAGCGCGGCAGATTCATCGGCGGAAGCTACAACGATAATGGTGTGTTCCATCGCGCCATATTTTTCAAGAATACCAAGGGTACGAGCAATGGCGGCTTTCTTCTGACCGATCGCCACGTAAATACAAACCATACCCTTGCCCTTCTGGTTAATGATCGCATCGATAGCAACAGCGGTCTTACCAGTCTGGCGGTCACCAATGATCAACTCGCGTTGACCACGACCGATCGGGATCATGGAGTCGATGGACTTGATACCGGTCTGAACCGGGGTATCCACATCCTGACGTTCCACCACACCTGGAGCAATGCGCTCAATAGGTCGGAAGCCTGTGGTCGCAATGGGTCCCTTGCCGTCGATCGGCTCGCCCAACGCGTTGACCACACGTCCGATCATTGCATCACCCACTGGCACAGAAGCGATACGTCCCAAACCTTTCACAGACATACCTTCGGTAATGCCCTCGTAATCACCCATCACGATGACACCGACGTTGTCCTTTTCAAGGTTGAACGCAACGCCAATCACGCCATTGGAGAATTGCACGAGTTCCTGCGCCTTAACGTTCGCAAGACCATGCACACGGGCAATGCCGTCGCCCGCTTCAACAACAGCACCAGATTCACTGACGTTGAATTCGGGCTTAAAACCATCTATTTGTTTCTGCAAATCACTTGTGATCTGCTTGATCAAGTCTGACATTCGGTAGCCTCCACCAGGAAATTCATTTTACGTACAATAACCCGGATAAGGGGCTTATCCGGGCGTATAAGTCTTTTTCTTGGCACTTCGTGAGTAAGCGCACAAGTGGGCTAATGATACCTGAAAGGTGAATGATTGTCTAGTTACTCCCCCATTGGTGAGGCAAAAAACGCCTCCTGCCCTTGTAATCCAGACATCTTATACTATACTTTGAGGGTCGAAAACACAGGAGCGACCCACACATTAGATGAATACTCGCCGTCCGCCGAAACGACCCTGGAAAATAGCAGTACTCGCCAATATTAAGGATGACAACCAACCCAAACCGGAAGGCGTCCCGCCGGATGCCTTTGCCGACTATGACCACATCGAAACCGTCGACGCGCTTCGTACTGCGCTCGAAACGGATGGGCACACCACTGTCTTTATCCATGCTGATAGAGACCTGCCCTATGCCCTTCGCAAGGCAAAACCAGATATTTGCTTCAACATGGCTGAAGGTCTTGGCGGAGATGCACGTGAAGCACAAGTTCCTGCGTTGCTGGAAATGCTTGCCATTCCCTACACAGGTTCACGTGTCCTCGCCAATGGCATCTCACTCGATAAAACATTGACCAAACGCATTTGGCGTGATCGCCGTTTGCCTGTTGCTCCGTTTCAGGAATTTACCTTCGGTGATGAACCCATCCGCCCAGAGTTGAAATTTCCACTCTTCGTAAAACCTGCCCGCGAAGGGACAGGCATGGGCGTCGATATGAAAGCCATCGTCAACAACGAAGCGGAATTACGTGAACGCGCCCAATACATTATCAACACCTATCAACAGCCAGCGCTTGTCGAAAACTTTTTACCGGGACGTGAATTCACTGTTGGCATTTTGGGCCGCGCCGATTCGAAACTGTATTCTCGCCACCCCGAATGGTATGAAAAAGACGGTTTCCACCGTTTCCCCGTTCTGGAATTGGACACAGGCAATAGCGAAGGTCCATGGGTATACACCAATGAAGCCAAATCCAAAGATGTTGGTCCGGACGGCAACGAAGGTTTCTTCTGCCCCGCCAACATCGATCCCGAACTCGAAAAGAAATTAAAGCACCTTGCCTTCCGTGCTCATAACATTCTCAACGTCTTGGATGTCTCGCGAACAGATATTCGCTTGGACGAAGACGGCAACCCGCGCCTGATCGAGATCAATACCTTGCCGGGTCTAACCCCAAATTACAGTGACCTCTGCTTGCAAGCCGCTGCAGAGGGCATCAGCCACACTGATCTGGTGTTAGACATTCTCTACCTGGCTGCCGGACGTTGGGGAATGATCGAACCAAGAGAGCTCGAAGAGACAAAAAAGAACGGCAAATAAAAAGAGACCGCGAGTGGATACTCGCGGTCTCTTTTTATTTAACTAATCGTCATCTCCACCTTCGCCACCCTCACCTCCTTCATGCTCCCGCCCATCGAGGTGGCACTCGATGCAGTTTTGATAATTCGAAATACCTTCTTCCAAATGTTCAGCGGCAATGTTGCCTTGGTTGTGTTCATGGCAGCCGTAACAAGTGTAGGTTGTCAACCCGCTGGGGTGACAAGTTTGGCAACTACCATCACCATCTCCATGCCGGATCGGGAAAGTATGCGGTCCATTATAAGATGCAGGTTCCCAAGCAGTTGTGGAATGGCAAGACGCACAATCTGTGCCAAATTGACCTAGATGCTCCTTTGGTTCGGCATGGCAGTTGACACATGCCGTAGATGAAGCGAATCGAGCATGGTCAAACGTGGCATTTTCCCAGTCGGATGGGTCATGGCAGGTTTCGCATTGTGTTCCATACTCTCCACTGTGTTCATCATCTTGCTGATGGCATGAATAGCAGTCTGTTGGCGTGCCTTTGAATACATTGTTCACATGGCATTCTTCACAAGCGACAGTAGCATGCTCACCTTCCAATTTGAACGCAGAGAGGGTATGGTCAAAGTTCGCATCTTCCCAAGTAGATGGGGTATGGCAATTCTCACATTGACGCCCATATTGACCGTTGTGTTCATCATCTTGATAGTGGCAGGAGTAGCAATCCTGGGGTGCGGACTGGAGGTCTACGAGTGAACGCGCGTCCAAGTGGCATTGGGTGCAGGGAATATCTCCTGCATGACCACCTTCAAGCTTAAAGGCATAGGCATTGTGGTTGAAATCGTCAAAGCGATCGACACCATCATGACATGCCAGACAATCGGAGCCAAATGAGAGCAGATGGGCTTGGGCGAAGGCAATGTCGATGTCGCTGTGGCAGGTTTGGCACGAGTCAGAAGCGAAGGTTGAAACGTCGTCGCCGTGACAATTTTCGCAGGTGATCGGTTCACCAGATTCCATCCGCTGATGTTCATTTAGAGAGAAGCCGAAGGTTTCGTGCGGGAAAGTGTTCTCGCCGAGATCAGTCAATGAGGCAGTCTTCCCACGATGCTCATGGTGACAATCACGGCAGGCAATTGTCGGAGATTTTTGGACGATGCTGCCATGCAACTGGGCAACATCCTGCATTTGAATGGCAATGTTCGTATGACATTCCAGACAACGGTCTGCCATGGTTGTGCGCTCCCAAGGCGCTGAATGACAAGCACTACACTCTTGTATGTGTGCAT
>JBEBCV010000419.1:0-5397 GCA_041157505.1 Chloroflexota bacterium
CAGGTAAGACCGGTACCGCTGAATCTGGCAGTGGTTTACCGCATGGCTGGTTCGCAGGTTTTACAAATAATGAAGAGAACACAGGCTTGCCCGATATCGCGGTGGTTGCCATCGTCGAAAATATTGGTCAGGGCTCAGATTATGGCGTGCCGCTTTTCCGCGCGATGGTGGAAACCTATTACTATGGCAGCCCGCAACGCTCATATTACGATTGGGGTCAGATCGGGTATCCGCCTTATACACCCACTCCACCTGGAGGTGGTGTCATTCCAGAAGGTTAAACAGAAGAGGCAGTTCTCAAAACTGCCTCTTAAGGAAATCACTTGACGATTACAAAACAAGGACTCATCACAAAAGCCCAATCCGGTTTCTTTTGGGTCGAAACCGGGGAGGGCATTATTGTTTGTCAATTACGGGGCAAGCTCAAGCAAGGCAGAGCCAAAGGCGACATCGCTGCTTTGGGTGACAGTGTGGAGATCACGGTCTTGGATGACGGCTCCGGTGTGGTTGAATTTGTCGAGGAGCGGAGGCAGCTCATCGCGCGAATCGATCCGCGCCCAAACGGGGTCTATCAACAGGTGCTTTTAGCCAACCCCGATCAGGCGGTCTTCGTCTTCGCGTGTGCGAATCCAAATCCCAAATTGAGAATGCTTGACCGTTTTCTGGTCATTGCCGAAAAACAAAAGATACCCGTTGTGATCGTGGCGAACAAGATCGACCTTGTCGAAGATCCTAAAGATAGTTTTGGAATGTATGAAGCCATTGGGTATCGTGTGATCTACACATCCACAAAAAATCAAACAGGGCTCGAAGAACTACGGACACAACTGCAAAAGAAGATCAGTGCCTTTGCCGGACCCAGTGGGGTGGGGAAATCAAGTTTGCTCAATGCGCTTCAACCCGGGCTTGGGCTCGCGGTGAATGAGATCAGTTCCGCGATGAACAAGGGACGGCACACCACCGTGGTTCGTCAGATGTTCGCGCTCGAAGGCGGCGGTTATGTTGCCGATACACCTGGCTGGAAGTCGCTTGGTCTGTGGGACACTGAGCCCGAAGAGATCGATGCATATTTTCCTGAATTACGCGGCTTGGTTCAAAATTGTCAGTTCAGTGATTGCACACATCAACACGAACCTGGCTGTGCTGTACTGACGGCATTGAAAGCAGGCAAGATCCACCCAGAGCGATATGAGTCGTTTGTGCGGTTGCGTTCAGGCAAAGAGTAACGTAATACGTACTACGCATTCTCCACCACTTGACACCTGAAACCTGACACCTGATACTTGAAACTCAATGACTGATAACTGGAACATACTCGGACACGAATGGGCAGTGGATATGCTTCGCCGTCACGTTGCGCGCGGAGAGACACGTCATGCCTATCTTTTCGCTGGCGCTCCCGGTTTGGGGCGGCGGACTCTGGCGTTGCGCCTCGCTCAAGCCTTGAACTGCGAAAAGCCTGTCGCACCGGGGGAGCCTTGCTTTGTCTGCCGTACTTGCAAACAGATAGAAGCCATGCAACATACAGACCTGGCCGTCATTCAAGCCATGGATGAAGATGGAGCAAGCAAGGAAGGCGGCACTCTGCGCGTCGATCAGATCCGCGAAGTACAGCGGACCTTGAATCTCAAGCCGTATCAATCTCCATTCCGCGTGGCGTTGTTCTTACGCTTTCAAGAAGCGAATGATAATGCTGCCAATGCCTTGCTCAAAACATTGGAAGAAGCACCGGCGCATGCCATCCTGCTTCTGACGGCAGATAACCCTGAGCAGCTTTTACCGACCATCAACTCACGCTGCGAAATTCTGCGCCTGCGATCCTTGCCTCTTGAAACCATCGTCGCGGATCTGCTCGACCATGGCGTGGACGAAGACCGCGCCCGTTTGCTTGCTCATATCTCTGGTGGTCGACCCGGCTTTGCACGCAAATTGATCGAAGATGTCACTGTTCTCGAAAAGCGCGAAGAACGCCTGAACGACTTGCAGACGATCTTGCCTGCGTCACGGGTTGATAAATTCTCCTATGCCGAAAAACTCGCCAAAGATAAAGACGTCATGCGGCAAACGATTCTCGTTTGGCTTTCTTATTGGCGTGATGTCCTCCTGCGCGTAGCAGGTGCGGAAACTCCACTTATCAACGTGGACCGCAATATGGAGATCGAATTTTTAGCCGGGCGGTTAAATCTCTCTGCCGCAAGAAAAGTGGTCAGCGCTCATGAGTCTGCTCTTGAGAAGATGGAGCGCAACGTCAACTCGAGGTTGTTGGCAGAAGTGCTGTTGATGGATCTGCCGAAGATCTAAGACTTTTGAGAATCAAGTCCCTGCTGTGCCGGCAGGGACTTTTTCATTTAATTCTAAGAAGATTTCCCTCGTATTTTTATGCCCGCTTAATTTTCACAGGTACCATTTTCCTAGTGATTCTGCCCATTGCCCATGCTAGACTTTTATCAGACCTGTACAAGCGAAAGGAGAAAAAAGTATGTCACTCGAATCTTTGATTGTTTGGGTCATCGTTGGGGGGATTGCAGGGACGATCGCCGATTGGCTGGTTAGTGGTGTCCGCTTGGGATGTTTGGGAACCGTGGTTATTGGTATCCTTGGGGCATTCATTGGCGCATGGTTGTTGAGGTTGATGAATGTGTCCATTGGCAGCGGGATCATCAACGATATCATCACAGCGTCCATTGGTGCAATTGCTCTGCTGTTCGCCATTCGTTTGCTTCGCAGAGCCTGATCGGGTGATCGAACATAAACTGGTCACAAAAAAGGAAGCCGCTTCTTGATGCGGCTTCCTTTTTATTATTCGATCGATTCACGCAATTTCTTTGCCAGTTTCCCAAAATGACTTGTGTAGCGCACATCATCGGGGCGCGGACGGGGCAGGTCAACGTTCAAGTCCATTTTGATCTTGCCAGGACGTTTTGTCAGCACCATCACGCGGTCTGCAAGGAAGAGCGACTCATTGATGGAATGTGTCACCATAATGACTGTCTTCTGTTTTGCCTGCCAAATATTGGAAAGCTCCGTCCACATGCGTTCGCGGGTGAGGGCATCGAGCGAGGCAAAAGGTTCATCGAGCAGGAGCAGGTCTGGGTCATGAATGAGCGCGCGCGCGATCGCCACACGCTGTGCCATCCCGCCGGAAAGATCGCGCGGATAGGAGTCCTCGAATCCTTTTAATCCCACCAGCTTGATCATCTCTCGCGCCTTGTTCTGTGACTTGATATTACCCACACCTTCCAGTTCAAGCGGCAGCATGATGTTCTGAATCACTGTACGCCAGGGCATCAGGTTCGCCTGTTGAAAGACCATGCCGATCTTTTTCTGGTGGTGATACATGAAGTTCACACTGCCTGAAGTAGGCTGAAGGACGCCAGCCAGCACTCGCAGAAAGGTTGTCTTACCGGAGCCAGATGGACCGAGAAAACATACGAACTCCCGCGGGCGGATCTCGAATGAGATCTTGTCGAGCACGTGAAGCCCGCCGTTGTTATCGGGATAAGTAACAGAGAGATCGTGGACGCTGAGGATGGGTTTTGTGGTCATGTCAAATTCAGGTTTCACTTATCACCTGATAAGTGAAACCTGACTCTTGAACTCCTTATGGAATAAATTCGTTGGTGAATGCCTTGCTCAGATCAATGGGTTCTGGAATCAACTGCATCTTAACGAGCAGGTCATTCATGTTCTCCCATGCCTGTGGGTTCGAGTAGCCGATGCGTTCTGCCTTCCAAAATTCAATGGATGTGGTCAAGACCTGCATCTGCACATCTTTATCCTGGTCTTTCAAGTTTTCAACGAACTTCAAGCTGATTTCATACGCTTCATCAGGATTAGCGATGGTGTCTTCGATGCCGCGAGCCAACGCCCGTGCCATGCCACGCACAAGTTCAGGGTCATTGGCAATGGTCTCTTCGTTGGTCACAATACCGTTCGCGGTCAGGCTTACATAATCAGCCACGCGTAATTCGGTGAGGTCAAACCCCTGTGATGCAAGCACGATGGGTTCATTTGCGGCGTATCCCACCACGATGTCACTGTTGCCAGAAGCATAGGCTTCCACTTGATTGAAACCGATCGCATCCATCTGTACTTCAGAGGGATCCACGCCCGCAGAGAAGAGCAAGGCTTCCAAGCCAATGAAGTTCGCGCCGAACAAGCCGGGTAAACCGATCTTCTTTCCACGCAGGTCGGCAGGTTCGTTGATGTTCAACTCAGGCGCAGAGATGACTGAGATGGGAAATTGTTGATACCAAGCGAAGGCATATACCACAGGTAAACCTTGCGACCTTGCGAGTAAGACCTGTTCGCCCGATGCCACCGCAAACGGTATCTCGCCTGCACCGGTCAACGCAACACCATCGGTCTCGAAGGAATAATCGAACTCGATCTCGATCCCTTCTTCAGCGAAATAGCCCTTCTCGATCGTGACGTAAAAGGGCGCATATTGGATGTTTGGAATGTAGCCCATCGGCAATTTGATCTGACGAAGTTCCCCCGGCTCATTCGCGGACTTTGAGCTGGTACAAGCCATCAGGCTGATCGCCAGCGTAAGCATGAGTAAAACTACTTTCTTCATTACAGTGTCTCCTAAGATTTTTTCAAGTTCGAACGTTTACACGTTTGAACGTTGTTGCCATATTAAAAATTTTCTTTCCAGCAATGTGACCACGCCGTACAAACACAGCGCGAGAAAGACCAACATAAAGACCGCCACAAACACCATCGATGTGTCGTATTGAAAATCGCCAAGTTGTAAAAGGAATCCAAGTCCCAGCTCTGCATCGACTAGTTCACCGACGATGGCTCCAATGACCGAAAGCGTTGCGCCAATGCGAAGACCACCGAGCAGGATGGGAAGGGAGGCGGGGAGTTCAAGTTTCCACAAGATATGCCAGCGTGTGGCGCGGAGGGAGTTCATCAAGTCATATAACGAGGCGGATACTGCACGCACACCAACAACCGTATTGACCAACACCGGGAAGAATACGATCAACGCACAGATGACGACTTTGGAAAGAATGCCATCGCCCAGCCAGATGACGAGCAAGGGCGCGATTGCCACAATAGGAATTGCCTGACTCGCCACCAGATACGGTGAGAGGACCGTTTCCAATGTGCGAGATTTTGCGAGCATATAACCAACTATGGTGGCGAAGCAAACCCCAACGATCAAGCCCAGCAAGATTTCAATGAGGGTGATCCCTGTATGATAGAGAAGGCTCCCATCCATCAGTGCTTCGAGAAACCGCTTCCACACATCGGCAGGGGAGGGTAGGATGAATTTGGGGAGTCCGCTTAGCTGGACGGTGAGCGCCCAAAGCGGAATCGCAAGCAGCAGGGAGGCGAGTCCCAGCCAGCGGGAGAGGGTGTGCAGAGTTTTTGGTTTCATAAATT
>JBEBCV010000420.1:0-4536 GCA_041157505.1 Chloroflexota bacterium
GTGATGCCAAGATAGGGAATGCCATTCCCAAAATTTTCTCCGAGAGCATCGATACCAATAAAAAATTCGCCCACATTCAAGGCGAACACAAAACATGTAACGAAGCCGAGATAATCCAAGACCAGCGAAGTCATACGCCCGGCATGATTTCGTTTTGAGATCTGATACGAACCGTAGCCGCTAAGGAACATCACCAGTCCACCCACAATGGTGACGACGATCTTTTGCCAAAGCGGTGTCTCTGCAGTGCGCGTCCATATCATCACAATGGAAGCGGCT
Source organism: Chloroflexota bacterium (assembly GCA_041157505.1). GTDB lineage: Bacteria > Chloroflexota > Anaerolineae > Anaerolineales > Villigracilaceae > Villigracilis. Next base: position 280 of record JBEBCV010000420.1, read on the forward strand.
GCCAATAAAGCGAACAACCCGCGCCAAAGGATGTGGATGCGAAGCACCAGGTTTGTCTGAGCGTCTATCCGTGATTGAGCCGTCATATTCTCATCTCCGTGAAATTGGACTTCAGGACATCGTACAAAAAATCTCAAAACCGCAAATTTATTTTGAAGCTTGGAGATTCTCTTGTACCGTGGAAAGTGGGGCAGGCAAAGCGCCTGCCCCACAAGCATACTACGAAGACGAACTATTGGTTGAAGGCTTTGTTGGCTTCGTCACAGATCGTTGCACCAAAGTCATCCACAGTGGTGGAACCGGTCAACACGCCCTGGATGGCGGGACCCATGATCTTGTCGAACTCAGGCCAGGAACCAGCCCACAATGGACCTTCAGCGGTCGGCTGAGCATCAGGAGCGATGCCGTTCAAGAAGGCTTGGTTGTTGGCAGGCGGTGTGAAGGTCAGGAAGGCATCGAGAGCTTCCGGGCTCACACGGCTGGGGATGTTGGCGCCGAGAGCGGAGATCTTGCCCTGGGTTTGAGCGGTGGTGAGAGCCTGAACGAGAGCCCAAGCTTCTTCAGGATGTTCGGTGTTGGCGTTGATCACATACGCGCCCCAGAACAGCCAGTTACCAGGAGTGCCGTTCGGACCAGCAGGCAGTTCAACAACGTCCCAGTTGAAATCAACAGTGCGGACGCCCGGGGTAGCCCAGCGGCCATTCTGGAACATGGCAACCTTGCCAGCGCGGAAGCCCGGTTCGGGATCTTCGCCGTAAGGCACAGCCACATCATAATCCTGATAGAGCGAGCGCTGGAAGTCGAGACCGGCGAGGGATTCAGGGGTGTTGAGAGCACAGGCAGCGCGGTCTTCAGTGAAGAAACCACCGCCAGAAGCATTCAACCACACACCATAAGGACCCCACCAAGCGGAAGCGCCGTAGCCGTAGATATCAGAGCCGAGAGCGCGGGTAGCCTGAGAAACTTCGAGGAAGGATTCCCAGTTCCATTCGCCATTGGCAGCCAATTCACGAGGATCGGGAGCGCCGGCTTCAGCGATCAGGTCGAGGTTGAGATAAAGCGCAAAGGTGGATACGTCGCGAGGAAGACCCCAAACCGCACCAGAGCCGTCGCCAGAAGCGCCGGTTTCAGGGTTGTAGGTCAGGTGGTACATCGGACCTTCGTAGAAGTTCTCAGCAGTGTAACCATCGGTGGCAGCAGCGAGATCAGCAGCATTGAGGATCAAACCGCGGGTGGCGAAATCAGCCACATCGGTTCCGGGGATCCAGAACACATCAGGAGCGGTACCAGCGGCGATTTCAGCGCGGAGCTGATCTTGATAGTTCGCACCTTCAGAACCACCGGGTTCATAGGTGAGGGTGATGCCATCGAGTTCAGCATCCAGTTCGGTGCTGATCTGGCTGTAAACGTCAATTTCTTCCTGGTTATCGGGGCGGGTGCGCCAGCGAATGGCAATTTCTTCCCCAGAGGCTTCTTCAGTGGCAGCCACTTCGGTCGCAGCTTCGGTTGCGGCTTCAGTTGCAGCGGGTTCTTCAGCAGGGGCTTCGGTCGCAGCTGGAGCACCACAGGCAGCCAGCACAAAGGATGCGATCACAAGCAACCCCATGACCTTCAAAAGCAAGTTCTGTTTCATTTATTCTTCTCCTTGAAAATGGACGAACAATATAGCGAACAAGCTGGTCTTACATTGGCGTATTGCGAGGTCTAATCACCTCCTTTAAATGTGGACTGGCGTACAACCAGCTGAGCTGGTAATTTGAGAACAGTTTGCTCAACGGTTTTGTTTTGAATAATGTCCATCAACTTGCGGATGGCTTCCTGCCCAATGAGGGGCATATCCTGCCGCATGGTCGTAAGAGGCGGATCAAAATAGGAAGACAAAGGCATATCGTCCACGCCGATGACAGAGATCTGGTCCGGCACATTCAGATTGGCATCACGAGCGGCGCGCATCACACCCATGGCCATGCGGTCATTCTGGGCAAAGACAGCCGTTGGCAGATCGCCTTTTTTTACAAAGTCCACCAGGGCATCACTGCCAGAAGAAGCCGACCAATCCCCTTCAAAGACCAATGTCTGATCGAATGGAATGCCCGCCTCTTTCAATGCATGGCGGTATCCTTCCAAACGGTCTTGCGAACAATCTTCTTCCATGGGTCCTGTCACCAACGCAATGCGTTTGTGACCCAGCGAGATCAAATGCTGCGTGGCTTCGTATGCCACCTTCTCATCGTCCAATGAAATTGAGCACACATTCTCATCATGCGAACGAGCACCCACGAACACAACCGGGAAGTTATTTGGAATGTGTTGATAACGATCATCGGCATACGGATTGATCACGATCAATCCATCCACACGGCGGTGTCCCACCAGTTCATCCACCAATCCTTGAAACGCCTGCGGGTCTGAAGCCGACGAAGACAACACAAAATAATTGTGCTGGCGGGCTTCCACCTCGGCGCCTTCGATCACACTGGCAAAGGTATAGTCTGTAAGATTGGGGGAAATAATGGCAAGCGTATGGGTCGAACCACGAGCCATTGAGCGGGCAATGGCACTGGGGCGGTAGCCCAACTCTTCAATAGCCGCCTCAACGATGGCACGAGTTTCGGGCAGCACTTCTTCACTACCGTTGATGACGCGCGAAACGGTCTGATGAGAAACGCCCGCCTGGCGGGCAACATCGCGGATAGTAGGACGGCTGGGATTCATTTGATATAATGTGACCGGTCACGTGAACGGTAACATGAGTCTACAAAAAAATAACCCCTTTGTCAAGTAGGCAATTCGAAATTGAGGTAAATTGATGGTGAAAATTAAGACCGTCCTGCCCAAAATTCAAGTTTCCACCCCGCAGTACACTTGGGAATGGAACACAGATACCGACCTTGTTTGCCTACACGACAAAAATCACCGCCTCATTTCTCGCGCCCAACATCGCACCCTGCCCATTACCTCACCCACCCAACTGGATCTTTCAGAATCCACCTACGAAATTCGAGATGCCGAAGTCCGCATTACCTATCGTGGACAAAACCCCGCCTCCTCCTTAACTGTGGTCTGGTCCTTCCACCCAGACTTTATCTCCCTCGAACCACTCCTCCTCTCCCTCCCCGCAGACATAGACCTCGTCCGGATTGTTTACTTCCCCATCATTGAAAACGACTCTTACAAGCCATCCATGTACAGCCATTATGCTGTCGTCCCCGGCTTGACCATGAGCACCAACATCAGCCCCATCGTAGACTTGCACTCGCGCCTCAACACCACCGCGGTGCTCGGCTCCGGCGCCATGCGCGGACCTGGCTTGACTCAACAATGGGGCTTGCCCGCTCATTACTTCTGCACCTTCAACACCTCCGACCGCTGGAATGCCATCGGAGCGAAAGCCGAACAAAGCGAAGCCGCCTGCTGGGGGCTTGCATCTCTACCGCAAGGTGACTTCCGTTTGGAGATCCGCGAGATCGGCATCAGCCCCATCCTCAACCTGCGCACTGATCTATGGAAGCACAAGCCCGATACATTTGGCTTTCACTTCCTCATCACCTTTGGCGAGAATTATCACGAAGCTATTCGCAAGTATTACCAGGTCTTAAAACGCGAGAAATTCATTTCACCCAAGAAACATTCACCAAAAAAGCAAGAAGTTCTGCTTACGCCGCAATACAATACCTGGGGTGTTGAGTCTGCTTTGGCTCTGCCGCCTGAGCGACTCACCGAAGACCTTGTGCGCGATATTTTCGGCAAGTATCAATGCTCAGGCATGCAAGCAAAGACCTTCGTCATAGACGACAAATGGGAAGGCGTGTATGGCGAACTCAAACATGACCCCGACCGTTTTCCAAATTTTGAAAAGCTTTTAGAGGATATTCGCGCTCAGGGCTATAACATCGGCTTATGGGCGGCATTTCTGCGTTGTCAAAATCCCACCGCGCTCGGTTTGGACGAATCACACCTGCTGCAAACGCACGAAGGCAAGACTCTTTGGCTCGATCATCAAACTTCGCGTTACGGCATATTCGACATGACCCAACCCAAAGTGCAGGAAGTGTTACGCCAGCGCGCCAAAGACTTCATCCGCCGCTATAAACCCGACCTGATCAAATTCGACTTCGGCTATGAACTACCCTCGCTCGATGTGGCCGCTCCGCAAGACATGACCTTCGCCGGTGAACGCCTCTTGCAAAAAGGACTTGAAGTCATCGTTGGCGCAATGAAGGAAGAAAACCCAGACCTCGTCATCATGTACTATGG
>JBEBCV010000421.1:0-3437 GCA_041157505.1 Chloroflexota bacterium
GCAGAATGTTGAAGAAGTCGTTGGCCGTGACGATCTTACCGCGACCCTGATTGAGATAATCTTGCACGAAGGCGAAGAAGGCTTCGTCACCGATGCGCTGGCGGACTTTTTCAAGGAAGTATGCACCTTGGAAATAGGTCGCATTCGTATACGGACGGAAGCCTTGACCTTCATAGATGGGTATATCAATGAAGCCTTCAGGCTTGTAGAAGTCAATGCGATACGACCACCACCAAGGAACAAGATCGGGATAGGTATTCTCGTAATAAAGACGTTCGGAATAAGTGGCGAGTGATTCGTCGAGCCAGGGCTGGAGTGCCTGGTCATTGGCGACTTGTTCGAACCACCATTGATGTGCGGTTTCATGCACTGCTACGAAGGTCAGGTAATTGGCGGGTGTGCCATCGTAAAGATTGTAAAAATCACGGCTGAGGTAGTAGAAAGCGGAGTATTCCATGCCATCATTGAAGTCACCCATGACGATGGCAAGACTCTTGTGAGTGTAGGCACCATAGCGCGCGCCATATACTTGCAATGCTTGCGCGGAGGCTTGCAAGGCGGCTTGCCCGCCCGCTTCACTGAACGGGAAGTAATAGCTGGTGAGGGTCACATCGCCGACTTGGGTGCTTGAGGTTTGGAAATCGCGGCTGGCGGCGAGAGCAAACGTCCGTGCCGAGTTGATGGTGTAGCGGGTGCTGCCATCCGGCTGCGCTTCGGGCACTCCGCTCGCGGCGACGATGGGTGTTGTGGCAGGGTCTATGAATTTGAGATTGATTTCATAATCTGCGGAGTCGTAAACGAGGTGTTCGCCATAGAACCACGGATCATGCAGCGTCCATTCACCATTGATATATGGCACGACGAATGGATACCAGTTGACGAGGTTGATCTGGCGGCTGGTGTAACCGTAAATGCGTGGACGGGAAACGCTGGGGTCTTCCTGTTCTGCGAAAGGAAGTGTCAGCGTGTACTGAAGCTTGATCTCGGTGGTGCTGCCAGCAGGGAGGAGCGAGGCGAGAGAAATGTCGAGGCGCTGTCCATCGAGAGTGTAGGTGGTGACGGGTTGACCGTCGATGGAGATTCCAGTGTGGGAGAAGCTTCCGTCCCAAAGATTGGGCGTCACGGCGAGAACGAGCGCGTTGAGTTGATTACCGGTCAGATTGGGGTAAAGAATAGTCTGGTCGACGGTGACGGTATGAGCGTCATAATCAATGGTGGTGTTGAGAGTGTATCTGGCTCGTTCCAAAGTTGGGAGAGGCGTGTTCGTGGGGATCGGCGTTTCGGTGGGAGCAGCTGATGTTTCGGTTACGGGTAAGGTGAGGAAGACCTGCTCGGTGGGTGTGGAAATTTCTGCCGCTTGATTCGAGGAGCAAGCGGAAAGGAAAAAGATAATGACAAGAAACGAGAGGGAAATCTTTTTGTAAATTTGCATGAACGCAATTCTACCGCTTGTTAATTAATTTTTTTAATAATTGGGATAGAGAACTACGGAATGGGGTTGAAAGCCTTCCCTTGCTGCAGAGTGTACATAGATCATGACGGAAAATCTCATAATTCTTTCTTTGTTCCTTGGCTTACAACCATGAATCGACATTCCCCGGATGGAGTGAAATAAAAAAAACATCCTGTGAAAACAGGATGTTTGGTTACTCATTGGGTGAGGGAGCTTCTCCCTCCGCTATATTAACCTTCCAATTTCTTTTTCAATGCAGCAAGGGTCGAATCGTAGGTGGCGAGCAGTTGTTTCTTCATTATATCTTCCACGCCGGGCATCGAGGGCATACCGGGGACGGTAAGTTGGGCTTCGGTTTGGAAGATGACTTTGGTTGCGCCACCTTCTTCTTCGAGAATATAGGTGTTAACCAGGTCTGAAGCGGGAGGAGGGGCAAAGGTCTTGGTGCTGACCAATTTATTCTGTTCAAAGCCGACCACTTCGTTGAGGGTTTCGATCAAGCGTCCGCCTGCCTTGGTAAAGATCTTGTACTTGAGCCCGAGGCGGATGGGACCGTCAATTTCGATCTTTTCCACGTATTCACTTTTTAAATTGTCGAGGTTGGTGAGATGATCGAAGATGAAGCTCGCGGGTTTGTTGATCTTGATGGAAGTTTCAATAAGCGCCATGATATTTTTTCTCCTTGAAATACTTGTAAACGTTTGAATGTGATTTTCATTATATGGATAGCGCCCGTTTCTACAATGAACTTAAGGGGGATATTGACATTGACCATTAGTACTATAAAAAAGACCGTGGATGATGTTATCCACGGTCAACCTTCTATCGTTGGTGGTCTATGTCAATTTATGCTTTTCGTAATCGCTTCCAGCCAAACCCGACAAGGAAGAAAATGGTTGCGGTCAATACTATAGCTGAACCAGAGACGATATTGAAGTAATAAGAAATATATAAGCCAATGACGGATGACAAAGCACCGATCACAGCAGAGACGAACATCATTGGCAAAAGGCGGCGAGTGAGCAGGTAGGCAGTTGCAGCTGGGGTGACCAACATGGCGGCGGCAAGACTGACTCCTACAGTTTGCAGGGAGACAACAACGGTCAATGCGAGCAATACCAGCATGAGGTTGCGTAAAAGTTCAGCGGGAAGTCTCAAGGTTGCGGCGAGGACTGGGTCAAAGGAGATGACGAGGAAAGGTTTGTAAAGCAACGCCACTGTAAGGAGAATGGCAAAGCTCAATCCGCCGATCAGCCACAGGTCACCAGCACTGACCCCAAGCACATTACCGAATAGGATGTGCGACAAGTCTACGGCGTAGGTTTGCATGGTGCTGATGAGCGCCACACCCAATGAAAGTGCTGCCGCAAATAAAATGCCAATGGCAGTGTCTTCTTTGACGGCTCCATCTTTGGTGAAAAGCCCGATGGTGAGAGCAACCGCAACAGCGGCAACGCCTGCGCCAACGAGCAAGTCACCTTTCAAGATGTAAGCAATCGCCACGCCGGGAAGGATCGCATGTGCCATTGCATCGCCAAGAAATGCCATTCCGCGTAAGACAACATAGGTTCCCATCACAGCACATAAAACGCCAACAATGACAGAGGCGAGGAGTCCGCGCTGCATGAATTCGTAGGTGAGAGGTTCGAGAAGAAAGGTCATTTGATTTTCGATTTTGGATTTTCGATTGACAATTAGGGTTTTCGGAGAATTGTCAATCGTCGATCGTAAATTTCTCTTCCGGTGGACAGCATTCATCCACAAGCATCATTCCATTTTCCATCACTAATAATGAATTACCGAATGCTTGAGCGAGGTTTTCTTTAGTGAACACCTCTTGCGGTGTGCCAAAAGCGATGAGACGATGATTCAGCAACAAGACGAGATCGAAGCGTGAACCGGCGAGGTTTAGATCATGGGTGGAGACGATGGCGGTCACTTCTTTTTCTTGCAAATGGTCAAGCAAACGCAACGTTGCTTCCTG
>JBEBCV010000422.1:0-7002 GCA_041157505.1 Chloroflexota bacterium
TAAGGCATTCGCCGTGGTCGCTTCGTGGAAACAGATGGTGGGAATGTTGATGCCGTTATCACGGGCGACATCTAACAATGTCTGCCCGTCTTGCGCGGTGACTTCTTTGCCGTCCATCAAAAATGTAATAGCCATTAGTTCACCTTTTGACCTTCGACAAAGAGTTCCGGCCACAACTTCATGGCAGATAAAACTGCACTCGCTGCTGTCTGCCCCAAACCGCATAACGAAGCATCCGTCATCGTCCAGCCGACATCTTGCAAGCGGACAAAGTCACCTTCGAGTACCTTGCCCTCTGCCACACGGTCGAGAATTTCTTTTTGGCGTTGGGTCCCCATCTGGCAGGGATAGCACTTTCCACAGGATTCATGCGCGAAGAAATGCCCGAGTCGTTTGAGTACATCGCGCATATCGCGAGTCTCGTCGAAGACCATCACCACCCCAGAGCCGAGCGGCAAACCTGAGGCACGCAAATCTTCGAAGGTCATTTTCACATCAAGATGTTCAGAGGTCGCGAAGGCTCCCGCTGCACCGCCAAACAAGACAGACTTGAGATTTTTGCCACTGGGAACACCACCGGCCATTTCCAGCACTTCACGCAAGGTTGCACCAAATGCAACTTCATACAAGCCGGGGTTGGTCACATCACCAGAAACACAGAACAATTTTGGTCCCGGCGACTTCTCGGTACCGATCTTGCGATATTCCGCTGAACCTTTTGAAATGATGAGTGGTACATTGCACAACGTTTCAACATTGTTGATGACGGTCGGCTTGCCAAACACGCCATACGTCGTTGGGAAAGGCGGCTTCACACGCGGGAAACCGCGCTTCCCTTCGATGGATTCAAACAGCGCGGTCTCCTCGCCACAAATGTAGGCACCCGCACCAACACGAATTTCAATATCCAGGTTTTCGAGATAGCCCGCCGCGCGAGCTTCGTTCACTGCATTTTCCAACACCGGAACGATGTATGGATATTCCCCACGAATGTAGATGTAACCTTTTTGAGCACCAATGGCATACGCCGCGATGCTCAAGCCTTCGATCATTTGATGAGGATCATCCAACATCAGGATGCGGTCTTTGAACGTACCCGGTTCTGACTCATCTGCATTGCAGATGACGTATTTGGCATCGCCCTCCGCCTTGAGCGCACCTTCCCATTTGATGCCGGTTGGGAATGCTGCCCCGCCTCGCCCCACCAGACCGGAGGCTTTGATCTCATTCACCACCTCTTCGCGGCTCATGGATTTGGCTTTCTTCAGCGCGGCATATTCGCCATATTTTTTCAGGGAGGTTGTTTCGCCACCGCAATTTTTGGTCAGCAAACGGAGCGTTCCACCAACAGGAGATTTGGGACGATAGGATTTATCCACGCCGAAATCTTCGAAGGCATCGGAACCTTTCGTCACCAATACCGCTGGCACTTGGTCACACAGCCCAAGGCATGGGCTTGGCTCAATGGTGAGATCCAACTTGGGGTGAGTCTGATGCGGTTCTACGTCAAATTGACCGCAAAGCTTTTTCAGCAATCCGTCCGCATCTCGCAATCCACATGCCGGGTCTGTGCAGACGCGGATCACATTTTTGCCGGTGAGTTTGTTGTAGTACATCGAATAAAACTCTATGACCCCATGCACATCCGCAAGCGGAACGCGCAAGGTTTTGGAAACTTCGGCAGCAACAGGCTCAGGTAACCAGCCATAAATGTTTTGAGCCGCATGCAAGGCTGGCAAAAGCCCTGTGCGGCCCAAGGGAATATATTTTTCGAGTGCAGGCTTCAAGAGAGTTAGGTCTATTTCCGACATGCATGCTCCAATGGAACGAGTATAACCGAATGCAATTTCCGTGACATGCGGCACTTCCGAAATCAGGTCAGATTATATATAATGTACAATCATGGCGTCAATAGCAATAAAAGAACTCACCCACAAACCCCTTAAAGAAGAAATTTACGATGCGCTTCACCGCCAGATCATTGCGGGTAAGTATACGCCTGGAGACTGGTTGCGGCAGGAAGACATTGCCGGACAAATGGGTGTCAGCATGACCCCTGTACGCGAAGCGTTGGACCTTCTGGTAGCCAAAGGGATTGCCGAGCGTGTACCTTATCGTGGTGTGCGTGTAAGGGAAATGTCGGCAAAGGATATTGTGGAAGCCTATGGAATGCGGCTCTTTTTAGAGGCAATGATCGCAAGAGAAGCCGCACTCAATATCACACCGGAACAAGTTAATAAGCTGGCAGAGATCATGACAGAAATGGACCGCCATGTTGAGCTAAGTGAGATGCCGCAGGAAAGACAGCTTAGCCGCGAATTTCATAGTGCCATTGCGGAAGCTTCGGGAAATAAATTATTGGTGGAGTTATATGCCATCGTTTCGAACGCGTTCCCAGATTGGCTGTTGTATGAAGCGCTTTACCGCCAACCTGAACTGGTTTCTGGAAGTGTGGCACAAACTCATGATGAACATGCCGCCATTTTGGAAGCCTTCAAAAAACATGACCCCGATCTGGCTGTAAAAGTTTCATTGGAACATGTGATGGAATCGGGCAGGTGGCTTGAAACGTACCGAAACATCCCTGCAAAACTTTTGAGAGAAAAAGAAAAACAAGTTTCGCACTTGATCAAAAAATCAAAGTAATCCTCTTTTGTTGGTCGTAGGGGTGACCCATCAGGGTTAAGCCGGAATCGACTCTGATAAAAAAGGTCATCTTTTGCAAATGGTAACAAAAAATGCGGGTGGGTCGCCCATACCGCAAAACATCAATCATAATTCATCAGGAGGCAGCATGTCAGAAGAACTCGAGAAATTATTCAAGGATATGGCGCAAAGCATCATTGACGGAGACTCGGATATTTCGGTGGAACTTGCCCAAAAATCCATCGAAATGGGTGTCCCGCCGCTGGATGCGATCACAAAGGGATTTGTGATCGGCGTCAACTATATTGGCGATCAGTTCGGCGCTGGCGAAGCCTTTTTGCCCGAATTGGTGATGGCTGGCGAAGCGATGAAAGCTGCAGTTGCCACGCTCGAACCGGAATTGCTCAAACTCGGTGAAGCCCGCGAGACGATGGGTAAAGTTATCCTCGCCACGGTCGAAGGGGATATTCACGAGATTGGCAAGACACTGGTCGGTACCATGCTCAGTGCTTCGGGCTTTGAAGTCACCGACCTCGGTGTGGACCAGCCCGCCGATAAGATCATTGGCAAGGCGTTGGAGATCAATGCGCAGATCATCGGTTTGAGCGCATTGCTTACCACCACCATGGTCCGTCAGCGTGAGATCATCGAAGAGCTGGACAAGGAAAATCTGCGTCCGCGCATCAAGGTGATGGTTGGCGGCGCGCCGATCACCCGCGACTGGGCGACGAAGATCAAAGCCGATGGCACGTCGGAAGATGCGGTCGGTGCGGTGGCGTTGGCAAAGCAGCTGGTTGGGAAGGCTTAATACCCCGTCATTGTTTTGGGCTATCGCCCCCGCAATGACGCAGAAATTCAGAGAGAGAAGAGAGGCATAGCCACTGGAGGGCTCTATGTCTCATAAAAAAATCAAGACCATCAGTGATCCAAAACTCAAATTGGAAATACTGAGCAAGCAAGATGTACAAAAGATCCACGAAGCGACCTTTCACATCATCGAGAATGTCGGTGTACGCTTCCCATCGAAGCGGGCATTGCGCATCTGGGAAGATGTCGGCGCTGATGTAGACCACGAAAAGAAGATCGTCAAGGTCAAGCCTTATCTGATCGAAGATGCGCTCAAGCAAGCGCCACCCGCCTATATCCTCGGCGCGCGCGACCCGCAGCAAAATCTCTCGCTCGATGGCAACCATGTCAATCTTGGCACCGACGGCTGCGGCGTGGAGATCATCGACATCAACACCGGCGTGAAGCGCACCACTGAACTGCAAGACGTGCGCGACATTGCCCGCGTTGCTGATGCCACAGAAGAAGTCGCGTTCCATTGGGTGCCGGTCTCGGCACAAGATACTTCCGTTGAAGCGCGTGGGCTGCACGAACTCAAAGCGGTGTGGGAGAACTCCACCAAACATGTGCAGACCGAGTCCATTTACAACGTGGATGAAGCCAAAGCTTCTATGGAAATGGCGATCATGCTGGCAGGCAGTAAAGAGGAACTGCGCAAGCGCCCAGTCCTCTCATTGATGCAGTGCACCGCGCCTCCTCTCGGACATGATGGCGGTTCGCTTGACGCAGCCTTGATCGCCGCCGAACACGGCGTCCCGACCGGCTTCATGACCATGACCGCCTGCATGACGACGGGTCCTGCAACAATGGCAGGCACACTCGCCGTTGGCAATGCGGAAGTGATCGCTGCAACTGCCCTTTTACAACTGGCGTACCCTGGCGCGCCCGTCTTTTATGCCGCCGCGCAAACCGCCTCTGACCCACGTACGGGCGTTTACACCGGCGGTGGACCGGAAGATTTCCTCTTCGGGGCTGCTACCAACGTTCTCGCGGATTTCTACAACCTTCCGCTTTCGATGGGTTCCTTCGCCACTGGCGCCAAAGAACCGAACTGGCAAGCCGGGCTTGAGGGAAGTCTCTCGACCTTTATGGCAAGTGTAGTCATGTCGGACATGCTTCTTGGTTGTGGTTTCCTACACGGCAGCCGCATTTGGTCTTACGCCGAAATGATGATGGATTGCGAGATTTTCTCCATCATCGAAAAGATGATGCATGGCATTGAAGTCAATGCCGAGACACTCGCGCTGGATGCTGTCGCTGCGGTGGGACCGGGTGGTCACTACCTCGCACAGAAACACACCCGCAACCACATGCGCGAATTGTTCATGCCCCAATTCCTGGATCGCCGTCCTTATTCCAAGTGGGAAGAAACCGGCGAGGATGCGCGTGATTGGGCAGTCAACAAAGCCAGAAAGATCTTGAAAGAACATCAACCTGACCCGTTGGATCAAAAGATCAGTAATGAGTTCGAAAGAATAATCAAGTCAGTAGAAAAGAAGTAACCGGTTATGCAGGGGCGGGGTAATACCACTTCGTGGCACAAGCTCCGCCCCTGCGATCAAAAAAATCTCTTCGCCAAAGAGAAATTTCCAATTAGAGGTGTCTTCCCATGAGACCAAAACTCACATTGCTCAGTGACGAGATCATTGCCCGCATTCTGGCAGAGGCGTATGAACTGCTGCTCAAACCTGGCATCAAAGTTCAAAACGAAGAAGCGCGTGACATGCTCAGGCGCGAAGGCGTGGTGATCGATCCTGAAACGAATGTTGCACAAATTCCCGCGTCTCTCGTCCAACGTGCGTTGGAAAGTGTGCCGCGTGAGTTCTATCTCTACGATTACCACGGCAACCCCACTGTCCACTATGGCGGTGACTCGGTTCACTTTGACCCGGGTTCCTCTGGCATCACCATGCTCAACCCCGATACGCTCGAGCATGACACCACCGAAACAGAACACCTCATTCGTTTGCTCAAAGTAGCAGAACAAATTCCACAATACGACGCGCAATCCACCGCCGTGATCTGTCACGACGTTCCCAAAGATATTCAAGATTCCTACCGCCTCTATCTGGCGTTACTTTATTCCAAGAAACCGATCGTTACGGGTGCGTTTACTAATAAGACCGTCCAGGAGATGATCGACATGCTCGCTCTCTTTGCAGGCAGCCCCGAAGCCGCCCGCGAAAAGCCGCGTGCCATTTTCGACGTCTGCCCCGCTCCGCCGCTGATCTGGTCCAACTTTGGTGCGGGCAATCTCATTCAACTGGCACGTGCCGGCATTCCAGCTGAGATCGTCTCCGTGCCTTTGGCAGGTGCCGCAGCCCCCGTCACCATGCTTGGGACGGTCACACAGCACACGGCAGAATGTCTGGCAGGCATCACCATCCATCAACTGGCACATCCCGGCTCGCCCATAGTGTGGGGTGGCGCAGCAGCCATCTTCGACATGAAAAAAGGCGCCACGCCAATGGGTGCCATCGAAACTGCCATGCTCGATTGCTCTTACGCGCAAGTCGCCAAGACCCTTGGCATGCCCACCCACACCTACCTCGGTGCCACAGACTCCAAACTCGTTGATGCACAAGCCGGGTTGGAGAGCGGCATTAGCGCCATGGTCGGCGCATTGAGCGGCATCAATATGATCTCCGGTTCTGGCATGCTGGACTTTCTTGCCTGCCACAGCGCGGAGAAACTAGTCATCGACGCTGAAGGCATTGCCATGGCAAAGCGCATGATCGGCGGCGTGAAACAGCACACTGACACCCTCGCCACCGGCTTTTACGACGACAAGATCAATTTCAAGGGCGGCGACTTTCTTAAGCAAAAAATTACGATGCAACTCTTCCGCGAGGAACAGCACCTGCCCGGCGATGTGATCGACCGCAACTCGACCCGAGTTTGGAAGGAAGCCGGTTCGCTGGATGCCTTCGGCAGAGCCAAACTGCGCGTGAAGGAATTGCTCGCCTCTTACATTCGACCTGAACTGGATTCTGCTCAAGTAACGCGTCTCCACTCGTACATGCTCGACCTTGCAAAGAAAGCTGGCATCGAAGAACTACCCAGGCTGGAAGATTACGAACCTGCATAAATAATTCCTCCTGGGTTTGTGAAGTAATGAGAAACGAAAAATAAGTAACGAGTCAAATCGTTACTTGATACTCATTACTCGACTCTCAAATCATGGAGGAACGTATGCAACCCAAGTTATCCCTACTCGATGATGCCCTCATTGCCCGCATCCTCGAAGAAGCCTACCAGCTGATGCTCAAGCCCGGCATCAAGGTGCAGAACACCGAAGCGAGACGCCTACTCGCCGAAGCTGGAGCCCAAGTGGACGAAGAAAGCATGGTCGTCCGCATCCCCGAACAGATCGTTGTCAAGGCGTTGGAAACCGTTCCACGTGTGTTCCATCTCTACGATTACGAGGGCAATCCCAAAATCCAGTATGGAGGCGACGCGGTTCACTTCGACCCTGGTTCCTCTGGCATTTCTGTCCTCATTCCAGAGACG
>JBEBCV010000423.1:0-4065 GCA_041157505.1 Chloroflexota bacterium
TCACTTCCCCCTGCCGTTCGCCCGCTGGTACGATGACTTGGTCTTTACCTGAGCAACCATGCTGCTCTTCCGGTCGGAAGAAACGCTAGATATGTGGTGCAAACGAAACAACCTCGAACGCGGAGAGACTCTGTCCGTTCAGCAGGTGTGGGATCTTTCCAAACTTTGGTATGGCAATCGCATGTCGCTGGACTATCATGGACGGAGCATGGAACAAGTCGCAGACGTTTTCAGGCAGGCTGGATTGATGTCGAAGTTTTGGTATGTGTAAATCGTACAAGGAAACAAATATCCAGTCATGAGTGCAACCCTCATCAGTATTTTATTGGGCATCGGCGGTATGGTTGGCTGGGGAATTTATGATTTTCTGGGCGGCGTTTTCTCCAAACAGATCGGGTCTTTCAGGTCTTTGTTCTGGTCACAACTGGCAGGCATGATAGTAATGATATTGCTGGCATTCGCCTTTCGAAGCAGATTTGACCTTCCCATCCTAGCAATTGCTTTGTCGCCGCTCGCGGCTATTTTTTATTCGGTGGGATATTTATTCTTCTTCAAAGGCTTTGAGAAAGGCAATGTCTCCATCATTGCCGCGACCATGAACTTGTGGGCAGCATTCACCATGCTCTTTGCTTTCATCTTTATGGGGCAGCGCCTTTCCACAACCCAAACCATCGGTGTATTCTTGATCCTCTCCGGTGCAACACTCGCCTCGCTCGATTGGAGCAGCATCCGCAGCCAAAAATTTCTACTCTCACTAGGCGTCAAAGAGGCGATTCTGGGCGCGTTCTTCTTCGGCATCTTTTGGAATATCAGTGAAGTCATTTCGGAAGAAGTCGGCTGGCTAATAACCACCCTGTTCGTAAAATTGGGCATCACTATATTCCTACTTATTTTCTCTTTTGCTGTAAAACAACAGATCGGCTGGACGGACATCCCAGCAAAAACCAAGTCCATGATCGTTTTGATGGGCATCATCGAAGTCGGCGCTGTGGCGCTTGTTAATTATGGACTGACCATTGGCGACGCCATCCTGATCACGCCCATCGCCTCGGCACTGTCCATTGTGACCATTGCCCTGGCGGTCATTTTCTTGAAAGACAAACTTTCAAAACTTCAGGGGCTTGGAATCATTACAGCAATTGCAGGAATTATTGCAACCGCATTTTAGAAACGGAAAACTTTCATGGCATTAGTTATTTTCGATTATGACGGCGTACTCGCAGACACACTTGACGACCTGATACGGTTCGGTCAGCAAGCTTGCAACCAATTAGGCGTCAAACACACAGTGACAAAAGACGATTTGAGCAACCTTGAAGTCATGTCCTTTGCGACTTACGGGCGAGCCTGTGAAGTACCAGAGCCTCTCATAGACGAGTTCGTAAAAATCAGCTTGAGACTATTCGCAGAAAAAGAATCTCCACCCGCTATCTTCGATGGACTGAGCGAAGTAATTCAGCATTTTTCCACCAAACATAAGATTGCCATTGTGACCACAAACTCATCGCAAAATGTGCATGCCTTTCTCACCCAACATGGATTGGACAGTCTCGTCCATGCCGTTTACGGCGTGGATACACCCGGTTCAAAAGCACAAAAAATTGCCATCGCGCGCGAGCGATTTGTGAAAAATGGAGAAGCGGTCTTTATGATCGGCGATGCCTTGAGCGATGTCCGCGCCGCAAAAGAGGCTGGAGTCATCAGCATCGCCATCACATGGGGACATCAAAGCATGGAAACGTTACTTCGGGGTGAACCGGATCATATAGTCCATTCACCACAAAAGCTCATTGCAGTAATTGAGCAGTAGAATATTGTTCAAGTCCGTATCTCTCCATAATTCCGTGATAAAGTTCGCTATAGACCACAAACTGGCAAATTGAACAAGATAGCTTTTGAAAGCCCACGCCCGCTACAATCCTCCTACTTACTCAGGAAAAACAAATGACAACACCTCAACCCTCCCCTACCTTACTCAAACCCGTCAAACCGGTTGGCATAGTTGGCTATGGCTCGTATGTGCCCCGCTTCCGTCTACCCGCCAAAGAAGTCGCGCGTGTATGGACAGGCAAAACCAGCGGACTTCCCATCAAAGAGAAAGCCGTACCCGGGCTGGACGAAGACGTGATCACCATGTCCATTGAGGCGGCACGGAATGCGATGGCGCGCGCCCAGATCGACCCGACCGAATTGCGTGCGGTGTGGGTAGGCTCGGAGTCGCATCCGTATGCGGTCAAGCCAACCTCCACTCTCGTCGCCGAAGCCATTGGAGCCGTCCCGAACACGCAAGCTGCAGATTGGGAATTCGCCTGTAAGGCTGGCACCGAGGCGCTCGTTGCTGCGATGGGTCTAGTCGGTTCGGGCATGGGTCACTATGCCATGGCGATCGGCATGGACACCGCCCAAGGCAAACCCGGCGACGCACTCGAATACACCGCAGGTGCAGGCGGCGGCGCGTATATCGTCGGTCCAGCGGAAGAGTCGCTGGCTGTCATCAACGCTTCGTACTCCTACGTCACCGATACGCCCGATTTCTGGCGGCGCGAATATCAGAAGTATCCCGAACACGGCATGCGTTTCACCGGTGAACCCGCTTACTTCAAACACATCACCGAAGCCGCTACCCACATGATGGAAGCAATCGGCACCACTGCCAAAGATTACAAGTGGGCGGTTTTCCACCAACCGAATACCAAATTCCCGCAGCGTGTTGCAGGTCAACTCGGTTTTTCTGCCGAACAGATCGAACCCGGTCTGCTCGTTCCTATCATTGGAAATACCTACGCAGGCGCGGCGATGATTGGCTTGACCGCGACTCTCGACATCGCTCAACCTGGTGACCGAATCCTCGTCGTCTCTTTCGGGTCTGGGGCTGGGTCCGACGCCTTTGACATCACCGTCACCGACAAAGTGACTGCCAAACAAAACCTCGCCACAAAGACTCAGGAATACATCAAACGCCGCACCGAAATTGATTATGCGACGTATGTGCGCTTCCGCGGCAAGTTGGCGATGAAATAATTTTGTAAAGGCGAGGTAACCTCGCTATTACAGGCAAAATCATCATGGCATTCTTCGACCTCTCGCTCGACGAGCTAAAAAAATATAAACCTGCACGCACCGAACCCGCGGATTTTGATTCATTCTGGGCAAATACCCTTGCTGAAACACGGGCGTTCCCGCTGGATGCAAAATTCGAAAAGATAGATTACGGTCTTGTTGCGCAGGAAACGTTTGACGTTACGTTCAATGGATTTGGCGGTCAACCCGTCAAAGGCTGGTTGATCCTGCCAACACACCGCAAGGCGAAACTGCCTGTCGTTGTTGAATACATCGGCTACGGCGGCGGACGTCAGTTCGGATTCAATTGGCTGCTCTGGGCAAGCGTGGGCTACGCTCACTTCGTGATGGACACGCGCGGGCAAGGCAGCACCTGGTCACATGGAGACACGCCCGACCTCTACGCTGATGGCGGTAATGCCCACTTCCCCGGCAGCATGACCAAAGGCATTCTCGATCCGCAGCATTATTATTATCGACGCGTCTTCACCGACGCAGTTCGTGCGATCGAAGCCGCTCGCTCCCATCCAGAAGTGGACGCTTCTCGCATCGCTCTGACCGGCAGCTCCCAAGGCGGCGGTATCACCATCGCTGCAGCAGGACTTGTCCCCGACGTGAGCGCTGCCATGCCCGATGTGCCGTTCCTGTGTCACTATCGCCGCGCCACTGAGATCAGTGATGCCTATCCTTATAAAGAGATCGCTGAGTATTTCCATATCCACCGTGACAAAATTGAAACCGTCTTCAATACCCTTTCCTATTTCGATGGGGTTAATTTCTCCACCCGCTCCAACGCCAAGACCTTATTCTCTGTTGCACTAATGGACCAGGTCTGCCCGCCGTCCACGATCTATGCTGCGTACAACTATTGGGCTGGCGAGAAAGACATCAAAACGTATACCTACAATGGTCATGAAGGCGGGCAAAGTTTTAATGACTTGGAAAAAATAAAATTCTTGAAAAACCTCTGGGACTAAACAATTCATTATGTTATCGGAAACCGTC
>JBEBCV010000424.1:0-8102 GCA_041157505.1 Chloroflexota bacterium
TCCAGTCCGCTTTGTTGGATATGCTCACGGAACCATTTGCGAGCAGCCAGATGTGCCTCGCTAAATGTGGTGCGGTTGACACCGCCATCACCTGTTGAACCGATGGCAGCTAATTGAGTGAAGGCATCCAGCATTCGGTTTGCATTGATGCGGAGCGAAGAAAAGGCTTGGGGCATGGGTTTGCGTCTCCTATATCCCGCTATGATAACAAAAACAGGAGCCGAGCGGGTCGGCTCCTGTTTTTGGGTCAGGCAGGTTTATTTGGTCTTGATGTTGATGGTCTTGGGTTTGACCTCTTCCGCTTTGGGGAGCGTAATGGTCAGAACGCCATTTTCGAAGTCTGCCTTGGCTTTGTCTGCCACGACTTCGGTAGGCAGAACGATCGAACGTTCGAAAGCGCCCCAGCGTTGTTCGCGCAGGTGATAAGCCTTTTCTTTGGTCTCGTTCTCCTGCTTGGTTTCGCCCTTGATAGTGAGCACTTCACCAGTGACGTTGATCTGAACTTCATCGGCTTTGATGCCAGGCAGAGCTGCCTTCACCACGACCTCATCATCGGTCTGGTACATATCCACGGCAGGAATGGACCAGTTGTTGCCAGTAAGGCTGAGCGGGCGGGTGAACGCATCGTCGAAGAGGCGATCCATGGCTTCGCGCAGGGTCATCATCTCACGAGCGGGCTCCCAACGAATAATGTTTGACATAGGTACCTCCTTTTAGGTAATAGAATTTGTCTTACGCCTGTTAATTTAAAACGCCTGCGTTAAAAAAACGCAAGCGTTTTGTATTCGTTTTGTTAGAGGAAGAACTAGGAGGTCAGGGCGGTCATCAGGGTCACAATGCCATAGATTAAGCCAAAGCAAACAATACACACCCCAACCATTTTAGCAACGGTGATGAATTTACTCTCGGGTTTCTGTTCAGTCATTTATTAATCCTTGCTGCGCTTGAAATCTACGAAGCGGTACCCTACCCCACGCTCGGTGAGGATGTAAACCGGATTGGCAGGGTCTTTTTCCAGTTTCTGACGCAGGTAGTTGATGTATAAGCGGACGTAATGCGGCTCGTCACGGTATTCATAGCCCCATACCTTTTGAAGCAGTTGGTCGTGCGAAACCACCCAACCTGCATTTTGGACTAGGTGATAAAGCAAACGATATTCGGTTGGGCGAAGTTTAACAAGCTTGCCTTCAAGCCAGATCTCACGGCGTTCAAAGTCGATCTTGAGGCGTTTGTCGATCTCGATCAGTCCATGCATGGACCCGCTGGTGCCTTCCGTCCGACGCAACACAGCTTTGATACGACTGACCAGTTCACGCGGGCTGAACGGCTTTGTGATGTAATCATCGGCGCCATGCTCTAGTCCGCGTACCCGGTCATCTTCTTCGCCTTTGGCGGTGAGCATAATGACCGGCACATTACTGAAATCGCGGATGGTTTCAAGCACGTCAAAACCATCAATATCCGGCATCATCACATCAAGCAGGATGAGGTCGGGGGTAAAGTCGCGGATCTTTTGGATCGCCTGTTTACCATTGAACGCCTCTCCCACCTGAAAGCCATCGTGTTCAAGGTTCATGCGAATGAAGCGCACCATGCGCTCTTCATCATCCACAACGAGGATGCGGCGTCTATCCATATCTGCCATATTATTCCCTCACGAAACCGATGATCTTTTCCTCTTCAGAGTCGCCAAGGATCTCAATGAAGCTTACCTTTACCAAAGGCCAGATCACTTTTGAAACTCGTTCATCAAGGTAGTGCAAGTCCTTGCCATCTTTTTGGCGTGGATTCGCAATAGTAATGATGGTATCTGCCGCCTTGGGAAGATCATCCACTTCTCCTATCACTGATGCTTCATTTGCAATGTGCAATATAACGGTATATGACATTTCCGTTTGCTCTCCTTTCAATTCATTTCGTTGCTATTTCTCGATCAATACTTGAATTCTCATCTTACCCAGAGAAATGATATCGCCATGATTTATGAAAAGTTCTGTATTTGGCGAAAGACGTACACCGTTCAGAAAGGTACCATTGGCAGAGCCAAGATCCATAAAAATAACGGATGGCCCGCTTTTCTTAATGACTGCGTGCAATCGCGATACCCCGGCAGCATAAGCCTGATATGGGGAAAGGTCGATATCGGGCATGATCGGCTGCCCTTCACTGATTCGACCCATGGTGAATTCATTACGAGAAGAAAGAGGCAAGACCTGCCCGGTATCGAGAAGGTGCAAATTCGCCCAGGCATCGCTCCCTTCGACTGGTTGGGTAAGTTCGCCAGAAATTGGCTTGCTTGCCTTTTTTAATTTGTCAGTAGCGATGGTCTGGGTGATCAATGTATCCCTGCCTATCAGCTGGGCACCGCATTCCGCACAGAACATTGCGCCTGTCATGTTTGCATGTTTGCAATTGGAACAGATTATCATGATTTTTTCTCCTTGCCACTGCCCAATAAGAGCGCTCGAGTTTTGTATTTTATGTCCTTACTCCCTGAATCGCTCCAAGACTGACGATTCTCCAAATTTTGAGCTTCCAACAATGCGGTCTTTGCTACGGCGTGTTCTCCTTGAGAAAGTAAATGAGTTGCCAGATTTTGTAATTGTTTGGCTGCCACATCAAAGCGTCCTTCACTCGCTGCTGCTTGCGCCCGTTCTTGCATACGGTACAAGGTCAATCGCGAAAGGGCCTTGAGAACATGCGTCGGTGGAGGTTCGGCTGAAGGATTTTGATGCAGGCTGCGGGTCAGCTTGAGGCGAATGGGCGAACTTGGAATCGGATTGGATGTAATCGAAGCTTTCAAGAGTCCATCCAAGACCAGAACAGGGTCACCGATCAATGCCTCCGGGCTGACGACAAATTCCAACAGGACATGCAATGGCACATCACGAAGAATTGGACCCAGATGCAACGGGGTTTTCGAATCGATCAGGCTGCCTTCAGGTTGAATACGAAATGCAAAATTAAGCCGAATGTGTTCATGTTCTCTGAACTCAAGTGTTACTTCATCGGCATAAACACTGATCAAGGCTTTGAACTTATCAACAAGGAAGCGCTCAATATCCTTGGGTTGCGAAATATAGATAGAAGATCCGCCTGTCTTACCAGCCAAGGTATCTAAAAAGATATCGTTCCATTCATGCCCAATCCCCATTCCTGTAATACCTACATTATAGGCTGCCGCTTGTTCCGCCAGATTTAAACAAGCCTGCTCGTCACCATAGGTGTTTCCATCAGTTAATAGAATGATGTGATTGACGCGGGATGGGTCGAGTGTTCGACGCACTTCCTTCAATCCTGCTTCCAACCCCTGGAATATCTCTGTTCCGCCCGAAGGCTGGATCATCTGGATACTCCCCTCCTGTTTTCTCCTATCAAGGCTGATCGAAGCAGGGACAATGACCTCTGCACGGTCACTGAATGCGACAATACTAAGCACATCCTGCGGGCGAAGATTTCGGATCAATTGGACAGCCGTGGCTTTCAAGGTGTCCATCTTTTCGCCCTGCATGGACGTGGAACGATCAAGAACAAGACATATGTTTAGCGGTGGTGTAGGCAGGCTGGCAGATTGTTTTTGTGTGGGTTCGATCTCCAACAGCACATATAAGAGCTGGTCCTCTTTCAATTGGACCAAGCTAGGACGGCTGAATAAAATCTCATGCCGGATGAATTGATTTTTTTCGTATACCTCAGGAGGAAGGGTTAAGTCGTACTGGCTGCGTCGTTTGGGATTGGAAAGGACTTCGTATGCTTGTTGTATTCCCAAAAAAAGTTCTGTCTCACCGGCTGCAACGTTCTTATCAGGATGCAAACGCTGCGCAGCCTCAACATAGGCACGCTTTATCTCTTCTTGCGTTGCATCTCGCAAAACACCAAGAACGGAGTAATGATCCGGCTGGCTAACAGACATGAGAAAAAGTTATCCAACAAGTTGGGCAAGGATCACTGTAATGTTATCCGGCCCCCCGGCTGCATTCGCAGCTTCTACCATACTTTGACAGGCGCGATGTAAATTCGGCGCTTCATTGATAATACGAACAACATCCCTTTCATTTACCACACCCCATAAGCCGTCACTACAGATCATTAGATACCCTGGCTGCGGGAAAGGAACAGTAAAGATATCTGCTTCAAGGATCTCGCCTTGTCCGAGGGCACGGATCAGAACATTACGATGCGGGAAAGTCTCAACCTCGTCTTTGCTTAAATGACCAAGTTCCTCAAGGCGTTTGACCAGAGAATGGTCACGGGTAAGTGTTTCCATTCTGCCATCAGGATAGATGGCATAAGCACGACTATCACCGACATGACCGATCGTCACCTGTTGTCCAAGCACCAAAGCAGCTGTTACCGTTGTACCACTTCCTGGCGCTTCGCGCTGAATGTGTTGGTGTGCTTCCAAAATCGAAGACTCCATCACTTCTTGCAGGGATTCCTGCAAGGATTGCGTGGGAAGCTTGTATAAATAAGGATGGAATTTCTTTGTAATATTTCCACCAACAATGCGAATAGCGGCATTACTTGCCACTTCACCAAACTGATGTCCACCCATGCCATCGGCAACTATATACAGACCGAAGGGCACGCTTTCGGAACTTCCAGAGATCGTGGTCGTCAGTGCAAGCACGCTGTCTTCATTATGATCGCGTTGTTTACCAACAGACTGCCCCACACCTGCCACAAGCTGCTTGATTTCATATTTGGGCGCCTGTCCTGAAAGGATGGATTGAAGCTGCTGGTCGGTAAGCGGAGCTGTGGTAACAGAGTCCACCTGCCTTGGTTTTGTTGATTCCTCTTTGGAACCAAATAATTTTTTGAAGAAATCAGCCACAAGCTCTCCTTTTAAGCAAACAACGCATAGACGTGATGGTCGGTTGAACCAAAATAAACAATATCATCAAAAACGACCGGCGAACCGGTGATCGGACTTCCCGTCTCAAATCTCCAACGCAGTCGACCTGTGCGATATTCAAGGCAGTACATTGAACCATCCACAGAGCCGATATAAACAGAATCTTTATACACCGTTGGCGAACTACTTACCTGGTTGTCAGTCTTATATCGCCAGACTTCTTTGGATGTTCGAATATCCACACAGTACACAAATCCATCGGCTGCACCCAAGAATATAAAATCATCTGCAATGGCAGGTGAAGAAATGGTACCTTTTCCGAGTCGGAACTTCCAGATCGCCCAGCCGCTTTTCGCATCGAGGGAATACAACGTACCATCCAGTGAGGCGGTATAGACTGCCTGTCCTTTATGAACGGGTGATGAAGTCATACCGCGTTTCGAAGCGAAGCGCCATTTTAGAGCGCCGCGGAAATCAAGACCATAGAACGAACCGGCCTCTGTTCCGAAGTAGATCATATCGTTCGCAACCAACGGTGTGGAATGGATGGCTCCATCGGTGGAAAACTTCCACACTGCCCTGCCGCTATTGACGTTCACGGCATGCAGATCCTGGTCATCAGAACCGAAAAAGATGTGCCCATCTGAGATGCGTGGTGAGGAGTAAATCCTACCCTCAGTGTAATATGTCCACAACAATTTGCCTGTACGGGCGCCGATCACATGTAAACGCTGGTCTTCAGAGCAAAAAAATACATTGTTATCGAACACCAACGGACGTGACACAATACCGCCATCTGTGGGGTACTTCCATTGAAATTTGCCATCGGCAGCATTGAGCGCATATAGGTTATTGTCGTAACAACCAATATACAACATACCCTGACTTAACGCAGGCGCGCCCCGGATCTCATCCTCACACTTAAAGTCCCATATGGGCTTGATGCCGCTGCTGATCGGGTTCGGCAAAGAAGCAGAGGTAAGTTTCGAAAGTGTTCCCGTTTTCCGTGCCACATTCATCAACGCTTCTTTCATTGCCGAAGCAGTTGGGAAACGTTCTGTGGGGTTGTAATTCAGTGCTGTGTTGACCACTGCTTCCAGTTCCACCGTAACGTGCGAATTGATGCGTCGAATCGGGCGTTCGGCAAAGGTGAAGGGTGGCTCAAGACGCGGGTCACGTCGAGTCAGTGAGTGATGGAGGGTGGCGCCGAGCGCATAC
Organism: Chloroflexota bacterium; assembly: GCA_041157505.1. Lineage (GTDB taxonomy): Bacteria > Chloroflexota > Anaerolineae > Anaerolineales > Villigracilaceae > Villigracilis. Next base: position 6,074 of record JBEBCV010000424.1, read on the forward strand.
ACATCCGCGAGAGGCGTGGCATCCCCACGATATTGTTCGGGTGGTGAATAGCCTTCAGTCCCGATCATCGTGCCTTTGATGCCGGTTTGGAAGGTTTTGGCAATGCCAAAGTCCACCAGTACCACATCCCCACTCTGATTGATCATCACGTTCGAGGGCTTCATATCACGGAAAATGATCGGGTCTGGTTTATGTCCGTGTAAATATTCCAATACATCACAAAGCTGGATCGCCCAGCTGATGACCTGATCTTCTGCAAGAAAACCATTCGCTTCGTTTATGACCGTTTCAAGATCCCTGCCTTGAATGAATTCAAGGACAAGGTACGAACGGTCATCATGCGAGAAGTAATCGTAAATCCTTGGAATGGAAGGATGATGGAGTGTGGCAAGCAGATTTGCTTCACGCTCGAAATTCTGCACAATGGTCTGGCGCACCAATGGGTCGGGCGCCATATTGATCATTTCTTTGACCGCCACCAGTTTCACCACATTTGGGAAATGCATATCGCGTGCACGATAAACTGACCCCATACCACCAATACCAATAACATCCTGGATGTTATAGCGGTTGACAAGGGTCACACCCGCCAACAACTGTTGGCGGCCAGGCTGATCTCCGGAGCCAGAACCTGAACCCGAGCCAAATGGACCAATGGGAGATGTGATGTTTCTCGTTTCCATCTGTATATTTTTTCCGAATTTAATGAATTATAAGGGTATTTGTGCCCTCTGGCGAATGCAATTTTGAGTCGGACACAGGTTTTGGGCTTGCAATGATGCGTTTTCTACGGCACAATGAGCACCTGTGAAGATTTTGGCAGTAAGCGATCAGGTGGTAGACCGTGTTTATTCGTTGGCTTCCAGCGGGCACTTTAAGGGTGTTGACCTAATTCTTGGATGCGGTGACCTGCCTTATAACTATCTTGAGTATCTGCTTACCGTTCTGAGCAAACCATTGTTCTATGTGCCTGGAAATCATGACCCGAACTTTGACCCGCGCGACCTCCGGTCTCGAGCAGAAGGCGGTTCAAACCTGGACCTTCAGGTTGTTTACTACAAAAATACTTTGATCGGCGGTTTTGGCGGATCGATCCGCTACCGACCCGATGGTTCGAATCAATACACTCAAAATGAAGCGTTCATACGAGTGTACAAAATGATCCCAAGGTTGTTGATGAACCGCATTAGGTATGGGCGCGCCTTGGATATCCTCATCAGCCACTCCCCTCCATTTGGCATCCACGACGATACCGACATTGCCCACAATGGATTGAAAGCACTGAACTGGCTGATCCGTTTTGCCAAACCCCGTTTTCACTTTCACGGACATACTCACTTTTATCGGAATAATATTGCCGATAATAAAACCATACTCGGACATACCAACATCATCAACGTCTATCCTTACAGACTTGTGGACACCGAGTAAATCTAATCAGACTTTAACCTTGTAATAACTTACATATTACTGTGGTCCATATAATACAGAGCATATTTATCAGCAAAGCGAGTAAAAATGTCAGACGAATTAGAATCAAGAACACGCGCAGATTTTAGCCGGGCGCGTTTCAAATCTTTTCTCAATCAGGTGTTCTCCGTCCTTCGCGGTCAACGTAATACATTGTTATCCTATGATGATGTAAAAGAAAAACTCCGCATTGGTGGACCAATTTACAGGGGCATGAAAACCGTCCGCGTGGACCAGATCGCGGGGAGTCTGAACCGGTATCATGAGTTCGACCGCGCTTTCCTCCCAAAAGAAGATCAACTTGCCAACCGCTGGCAAAAGGTCGATCGCGCTTTTTATGAAGACATCCATTTACCACCAGTTGTGTTGTACAAAGTAGGTCAGGTGTACTTCGTCGTGGATGGGCATCATCGCGTTTCTGTCGCCCGTGAAAAGGGGCAGGAATATATCGAAGCCGAAGTGCGCGAATGTGCCACACGCATCAACATCACGCCAGATATTCGCCCGGAAGATCTGGAGATCCTCGGCTCGAAAGTAGATTTCCTCGAACGCACCGGAC
>JBEBCV010000425.1:0-8764 GCA_041157505.1 Chloroflexota bacterium
CCAGCGCGAGCGCGGCTTGATTCGCGACCGTTATAAGTGTAGATTCACTTTCTTTAGTAAGCCCGGTCTCATCTACCAGCAAAATTCCAACAGGGTGTTCTCTCAAGTAAAGCGGTGTAACGAACCAGGTTGTTTTCGAAAGCCAGGTATTAAGTTGCGGTTCATCGATCAAATCATGCCCATTGGATGTAAACGATTCGCGATTTAACAAAGCACGGATCAGCTCACCATTTTCTGAGCGGAGAGATAATGGATCCACCGTTTTAAAATCATCCTGAGGCGGGTATACCATCCATCCGCCAAGTTCTTCGAGCGCCGGGTCAACGAGAGCCACCACGGCTTTCGAGAAACCCAATTCAGTAGTTACAGCTCCAAGTACGCGTTCTTGAACAGAAAGAAGGTCTGGCGCTGCTTGCAACAAAACCGTGAGGTCATGAATGATCTCAAGTTGACGATGCGCTGTGGAAAGTTCGGCTGTTGCCTGATTAACAGATTTTAACAATGTAGTGGGGTATGCAAACAGAATCGGTAAGAGCCAAATCCCTGCCAATTGGGTGGCGAACATAACCTGATCTGATTGGGCTTGTGAGGCATACATGCCTGCCCCAATATATAAAGGGGTAAAGAAGAGAGATGCCAGCAATGCACCCCGTAATTGAAAGAAAAATGCACTGGCAAGTACAGGACTAAGTGCATACAAGTAATACGGACTCTCCAAGCCACCGCTTGCAGCCAATAGCACTGATGCAAAAATAATGTCCAAACCCATAAAGACTGGTGTGCGAAGAACAGCTTGGTTTAGCGGGCGGTTGAAGATCGAAATAAACCCATTCATAGCAAGTACTATGAAAAAAGTGATGAAAGCGGGAATTTTTTGAGAAAGAGGTAAAAATAAAGTGAATAGTGCAGGAGCTATAGATAACCAACGATATAGAAGTAGAAAGATAAATACTCGATCACTGCGGAACAAGGACTCGATTCGTCTAAACATGTTCTCCTGCCAGTACGTTTGGGTTTACAAGTGATTATATCCGAATTGATTTTAGCCTCTCCCCCGCGCGGGGGAGAGAAAAATCCTATGTGTGCGGGATGGAATTGAAACATTCAACTCATTATCATGTAAAGGATTAAACAAGGAGGCTCGTGATGACAGATGTAATCAAGGAAGATCAAGTGTTGGATTGTTCTGGGATGCTTTGTCCGATGCCGGTGGTCAAAACGACTAAGGCGATCAAGGAATTGCAATCGGGTCAGATCTTGAAAATGGTTGCAACTGACCCTGGTGCTCCGCCCGACATGGAAGCCTGGAGCCGCCAGACCGGCAACGAATTGCTTCGTTCAACAACTGAAGATGGAAAATTCGTCTTCTACTTGAAGAAGAAATAAAACTGACTTCGCCCTCATATATATCTTTAAGAAGAGGTTCTTATGTCAAAATCTGATCCAAACGCTCCGAAGAGACTTGCTTTGATCGCTTCAAAAGGGACCCTGGACTGGGCTTACCCTCCCTTCATCCTTGCCAGCGCCGCTGGCGCTATGGGCTGGGATGTGGGCATTTTCTTTACTTTTTATGGGTTGCCCTTGCTTAAGTCTGATTTGCACATGCAAGTTTCTCCGCTTGGCAACCCTGCCATGCCGATGAAAATGCCTTTTGGTCCAGAGGGATTCCAAAACATTGCATGGCCCATGCCGAATATTCTCATGGCAAATGTACCTGGGTTCGAAGCAATGGCAACCGGTTTGATGAAACAAACTTTTAAGAACAAAGGCGTTGCGTCTATTGAAGAATTACGCGATATGTGCGTTGACCTCGACGTAAAAATGATCGGCTGCCAAATGACAATGGATGTCTTTGGTTTCAAGAAGGAAGAGTTTATCAAGGAATGTACAGTAGGTGGCGCAGCAATGTTCCTCGAATACGCCGCAGATGCTGACGTTCAGTTGTTCATATAGCTCATTTAGGTAAGTAAGAATTATAGGTCGCGCTCTCTTACAAGGCTTTCAGAGTGCGATCTTTCCATAAGGAGATATTTGTGGACATACTTTCCATCCAAAGTGAAGTAAAAGCTATTCTAAACGGTGACAAAGAGAATGCTTTCATTATTACGGCAAGCGGACGTATTGATTCTGAAACAGCTCCTGCATTTGATGCCGAGTTAACGAGAGCTATTGGTATTAATTCAAACCTGGTGATTGACCTCAAAGGTGTGGACTATATGTCCTCCGCCGGTCTGCGTGCCGTGACCAAAGCCTCGCAAGCTGCGCAAAAGGCTGGGGGTATTGTCAAACTCGCATCAGTGCCTAAAGAGATTATGTCGGTCATGTATACAGTGGGATTGGATCAAAAGATCGGCTCTTTTGTTACCGTTGACGAAGCAATGGCTAGTTTCTAATTTCGGATAAAAATAAATAGGAGAGGGCAGTATGAGCGTTTGGAAGACGAATGACCCAGATACTAAGAAAATTTTGTACGTTCAGACTCACGGGGAGAAGGACCCGGAACGGACTGCAACTCCGTTCTTCCTTGCCACGGCGGGGGCGGCAATGGACAATGAAGTTTGTATTTACTTCACCATGAACGGTCCGCAGTGCGTGGCAAAAGGCAACGGTGACACGATCATCATTCCGCGCAAGGGTGGCGGCGGCAAGGAATTGAAGTTCTTCATCGAACAGGCGCAGGAGATCGGTGTGCGCTTCCTTGTCTGCCAGCCTTCGCTCGACCTGCACGGTTACACCATGGACGACATGATCGAAGGCGTCGAAATGATCGGCGGCGCGGCGTTCAACGACATGGCATGCGATGCCGATGCGGTGATTGGTTTCTAATAGCTCTTAACCGCTAAGAGCGCTAGGAACGCGAAGATAAAAAATCTTTGCGGCCTTCGCGTGCTTAGCGGTTAATAGACAGGAGGCATAATGCCTACCACACAAGAAAATTGGAATCCTGGCAAGGCTGTAGATCGCCATCCCGAAGCGACATACGAAGAGAAAGAACGTCTCTTCCTCGAAGTCAAAAATGACACGCGCTACGAAGACTTCCTGTATGGATGCTACGAGTGCGGTATTTGCGTTTCAGCATGCCCTTCGGCGCGCTTCTATGACTTTAGTCCGCGAGTGATCGCGCAGGCGATGGCGCGCGAGGATGTCGAACGCATTTATGACATCATCACTGAAGATATTTGGAATTGCGCGCAATGCTTTTCGTGCGTGCGTTGTCCGCGCCAGAACAATCCTGGGGGATTGGTCACTATTTTGCGCGAGGTTTCTCTCAAGAATGGCTTGCAAGAATCAAAAGACGCGTTGCAAGGCTATAGCCGTGTGATCTATAAGGTCATGCTCAAAGGCAATCAAGTTTCGCCCGATATGCTTCAACCCGACTTCTTCCCTGATTGGGGTCCATGGGTACAGAACTTTACGCAGAACATGCACGTCTGGCGCAAAGCCATCCCCATGGATTCGATCCGCGGTCTCACCGATGTTGCCTGGCGCACAGATCGCAAAACATTGCTGGAACTATATACCATCTGGTTCGAGTCGGGAAATATGGACATCATCAAAGAGTTGGATGAAAGTCTGTATGATCTATTGACCGATGTTATGAATGAAGAATTGGAAGAAGGATGAAAAGAAGAAAGACGAAAGAAACGCTTCATTCTGACCTTTGACTTTTGACCCTCGACACTTTATTGGTTACACTCTGAGAAATGGAGAAACCTGATGACCGAATTAACCACCGTTGAACAGATCCTTGAACGAAAATCACATCCTGTTGTGCGTGACGCATCCATTGCGCCGACCGATGATATGCATGAGCGCCTGCTGGAACTCGAAGCCAAAGGCGAAATCGTTTTGCAAAGAATCAAAGGCGATTATGTCGAGTTCCCGACCAAATACGGGCGCATGAAAAAGATTCCCATCGAGCATACCTGGCATCACAAATCCTGTGGTCACTGCGGACATATCCCAGGCTATGCTTCGTCGATTCTGTGGCTGCATCGCCAATTTAATTTGGATTATCACGACCCCACCGACCAGACTTCCTGTACAGGATGGAACTACTATGCCTCTGCCGCCTCCAACGCAGTGGGACAAGCCGCAGTCATGTCTCGCAACTTTGCTGCCGCTTACGAAACGGGATACTTCCCTCTCATTCATTGCGGCACATCGTTTGGACATTACAAGGAAATCCGCGAACAACTGGTGCATCACAAAGACTTGCGTGATGACGTCCGCCGCATTCTCGATAAGATGGGCAAGCCGCTAGTCATTCCTGAAGAGATCGTCCATTACAGTGAATGGGTCTATGCCATGCGCGACAGATTCAAAGAACGCCAACTCGTGGACATGAGCGCAATCACAGCTACTGTTCATCCTGCCTGTCACTACTACAAGATCGTCGCCGAAGACGCCATCTACGACCCCGAAATTTATGGTGGACAGCGCACCGCAGTCGTGACCGCCTTACTTGAAAAACTCGGCGTCAACGTCGCGGATTATTCCACCTGGTTCGATTGCTGTGGGTTTGGTTTCCGTCATGTACTGGTTCAGCGCGACTTCACCCGCTCGTATGCGGTGCTTCGCAAGATCGAGACCATGATCAACGAAGCCAACCCCGACTTGACCGTCACTCATGATACGGGTTGTGTCACCACATTAGACAAGAGTCAATTCGCCGCGAAGGCACATGACCGCAAAGTTGGCGTCCCTGTTTTGTCTGATGCGCAAGTCGCCGCATTGGCAATGGGAGCACACCCCTTCCGCGTGGTGCAATTCCATTGGCATTCAACCGACTGGCGCCCCTTCCTTACTAAACTTGGAATCGACTGGCAAAAATATTGGGATGAATTCCAAGGCGATCTCGACCAGATCCGCGCGGGCACGAAGTCTGGGATCACCTGGCAGGACGCGGATACGCCGATAAAACTACAATCAAACTAGTCGAATGTGAGTTGACCTTTGACTTTCGACCTTTGACACCTGACACTTGAAACAGGAGAACCACAAATGACATCTGGAAAAGTATTGATCATCGGCGGCGGACCATCAGGGCTTGAAGCCGCGCGCTGCGTGGCTGAACTGGGCGGGGAAGCCATACTCATCGAAAAGCGTGAACGCCTCGGCGGCACACCTGACCGCGAGAACTACGCCAAACTCACCCATCACTGGCGCGACGCGTCTGAAGCGATGGCGGATATGGCGGCGGCTGTTACCAGCAACAAAAATGTGGAAGTGAAGTACAGCGCCGAAGTGAAGGGAATGTCTGGGAGTGCTGGCAACTTCGAGGTCCAGATCGAAGCGGGCGGTAAATCCGAAGCATTAAATGTTGGCGCGGTCATCATCGCCACAGGCTTCCAGCATTTCGATCCAGGTCGCGCGACGCAATACTACAACTATTATTCTTTTCCCGATGTCATCACCTTGACCGATCTTGAAAAGATGTTGAAGGAACATAACGTAGTGCGCCCGTCGAATGGCGAAGCGCCGAAGAAGATCGCGTTCATTCAATGCGTCGGTTCGCGCGACAGACAAATTGGAAATGAATATTGCTCAAAAGTTTGCTGCGGCATTGCCAGCAAACAGGCGATCGAGTTGCGCCAGCAACTTCCCGATTCAAAAGTAATGATCTTTTACATCGACATGCGCATGTATGGCTATTGGGAAAATGAAATTTACTGGCCCGCGCAGGAAAAATATAAAGTCAATTATGTGAAGGGTGTCGTCAGCGAAGTGCTGCAAAAAGGCGACAAACTTCTGATGCGCGGCGAAGATACGACCATGAGCCGCCCGATGGAAGTGACGATGGATATGGTCGTGCTTTCGGTTGGCATGGAACCGAGCGCGGGCACGCGCGCCATCTCGCAACTGCTTGGCGTCAAACAAAATCAATACGGCTTCATCGAATCGGGCGGCGCGGGCGGTCTTGATCCTGTTGCAACTTCGCAAGAAGGTATCTTCGTTGCGGGTGCTGCATCTGGTCCATCGGATCTGGATGACTCCATCGCGCAGGCTGGGCTCGCTGCTGCGCGCGCATTGGCATCCGTCCGCAAAGTGATGGCTTAACGCAACATGGCGCTTCCTCCTCAACGACAGAGTCACATCGTCAAACAACGAACGGGACCCGACGATCCCATTCTGCATGAGACCTTGCAGGAAGCACTCACGCAAGTTTCAGCACAGGATGTGATTTCCATCGCTGACGAATTATCCGCGCGGCATGAACGCGTCTTTCTTAATCTGAAAACTGATTCTGCTTCGTTGAGCTCTTCCTTCGCTGACGTCGCTTCCGCGGTCACGCACACGCGCGCGAATGCAAAAGTTCTAACCAATTATTTTACTCATGGAGATTTCAAGGTCTTTGATGATCTGTTGAATGGCGAAGATCCAACACCCGTGCGAGTTGCAAAATTCGTTCATAAATTGGACGCACTCGACACCAGACTCGCAGTGGAACTCGCGTCTGGACTTTTGTACAACACATCACCCAAAGATAACTGGTTATGGACTCGCTGGTTATGGGATCCAACCACTGGAACAGGCATTCTTCCACTATTGGCAGGCAGTACGCACAACCTGCTTGCCGATAATCTCGCAGATGGTTACGCCCGTGTGGGTTTGGTTTCTGCCATGAGCTTGAAATTCGGCGAAGGCACAGGCTTGTGGACAGATGAATTGACGGTGAATGAAAAACGCGCACAATTTGCCAACAGCGCTTTTCTGGCATGTGCCTATAACGTATATCTATACGGCACAACCAGTTGGAGATTGAGCCGCGAGTTCAATAATTTGTTACCTTCGCTACCCAACATGGCAAGGAAGCTGCTTGGGTTGAAGAAGAGCGGTGCGTAGTCGGCGTTCTCTCACGCCGACGGGGACGTTAGAGAACGTCCCCTACCCAAAAATAAAACAGGAGACCATAATTTATGGCTGGTCCGATCAAAGCAAAATTTGTAGAAAAAGAACACGCTATCGTAGATGGCATTGACGTTTCGGGTCACTGGAACCGCATGTTCGAACAGCGGGTGATCACCGAATACACGCCTGAATTGATCGAAAAGATTGCGGACATCCCCAACGCGGAATCATTTGCGAATTGTTATCAGTGCGCAAAGTGCGTCGCCGTCTGCCCCGTGGATGTGGTCGGGAATTACGGTCCGCGCAAGTTGTATCGCTACGCCCAAACAGGCATGGATTTGACCGAAGCGCCCGAGTTGTGGCTTTGCACCACCTGTGCCAACTGTCTGCGCGTGTGCCCCAAAGAAGTGAACATGGTCAAGATCATGCCCGCCGCACGCGAGCAGGCGATTTTGGATGGCAAGTTCGTGCCTGCGGAATTGCAGCAGGCATTCGAGAACACCGCCAAGAGCGGCAATCCGCTCGGTCAACCTCAGCGCAAACGCGACGCATGGATTCAGTCCGCGGGTGTGCCTGTGCCGATCATCAAAGACTTGGGTCGCAAAGTGAGCGTGCTTTGGTATGTCGGTTCGTATCCTTCGTATCATCCACGCGGCATTGACGCGTCGGCTGCGGCGGCGCGAATCTTCAACGCGCTCGGCATTGACTTTGCCATTCTTGGCAAAGAAGAAAAAGATGACGCCGACTCCCAGCGTCTGGCTGGCGAGAAGGGTCTGTTCGAGATGATGACCGAGCAAAACATCGAGACCTTCAATAAATATGAATGGGACGAGATGGTTGTCACAGGTCCGCATGAGTTGAACGCCTTCAAGAACGTGTACCCGAAGTACGGCTTTGAACGCCCTGTCGTTCACTACAGCACCTTCCTTGCGCGTTACCTTGACCAACTCAAGCCGCTGCTCAGGCACTCTGTAGAAAAGAAGATCACCTATCACGATCCGTGCTATCTCGGACGTCACAACGGTGAATACGAAGCGCCGCGCAAACTGCTTGAAGCCATCCCTGGCGTGGAGTTGGTTGAAATGCAGCGCAACCGCGAGAACGGTTACTGCTGTGGCGGCGGTGGCGGCGGCATGTGGATGGACTCGTTCACCGCCAAACACACCACCATGCGCCTCTCCGAAAAACGCGCGATGGAAGCCGCGTCCACGGGCGCGAACGTGCTGGCAGTAGCTTGCCCCTTCGAAGTCTCGCGCTTCACCGACGCTGTCAAGTCCACGGGCAATGAGCATGTGGATGTGTTGGATATTTTGGAGCTGTTGGATAGATCAATGCGTGGCGAGCAGTAGCCAGTGATAAGTAAACAGTGGAAAGTAGAAAGTGGAATGTAATCTGGCACGTGACACTGAAACATCGAATCACGTGACACTTCATACAGGAGAACTGAATGAATATCGTAGTAGCCATCAAACATATCCCCAGCATTGCCGATGACCTGCCCGTCAAAGGCAATAACGTGGATTTCGACTCGGTGGACTTCGTCCTCAACGAATGGGACGAGCATTCCATCGAGCAAGCCGTTTTGATCAAGGAAGCCGTCGGTGGGACGGTGACCGTGATCGGCGTGGACTTGATCGGGGAGTTGGACAACGCGCTTCATCTCGCGCTGGCAAAGGGCGCCGACAAAGTGCTCAAGATCACCGCTGACGATCCCGCCGCGGATTCGCACATGCAAGCCAAATGGCTGGCGGAAGCGATCAAGGGCATGGGCGCGAACATGGTCTTTGCAGGCGTGCAGGCGTCGAATGATCTCGATGGACAGATCGGTCCGATGATCGCGGCGTATTTGGATATGCCCTATATCGGCGGTGTAAGTTCCGTCGAAGCCAACGGCGACTCTGCCACGGTCAAC
>JBEBCV010000426.1:0-2616 GCA_041157505.1 Chloroflexota bacterium
TCCACCATGGTGGAAAGGTGAATATCCCACGCACCAACCCGCCCACGCACAACCGGAATGTCGATCAACTCATTGTTCCGGCGTACCGTGAATGTGACGAGGTCGCCTGCTAGACCCAAACTCCATAGGTTTTGTCGTAACAGCCCTGGTTCGTCCCAAACCTTGTGTTCACCTTTTACACGGATCAGTTCATCGCCCGGAAGGATCTTTCCGTACGCTGGTCCATTGGGAGCAACATCGAAGATCATGAGGTGGTCGTCATCTCGATCATCAAAGTTCAAACCAAACCCGATGAAAGGTGAATTATGTAATACACATTGCGGGCTGTAGTAATCATAGATCTGATCGAACTGCCTGCGATTAATTACCTGTTCGTAGAATTCCTGCACGATTTGAATATTTGTTTTTGTCATGGCACGCCTCCGAATGCCTTACACCAGGAGAAGAAGATATTCTTCAACTGCAAACAAAAAAGCCGCTGGACACTACCAGCGGCACCTATGGAACTGAAATGTATCCACCGCCGAAACATGAAACTTCGGACAACATCATTGTACAGAGGACGAATACCAAATTCAAGCAGGCAGCATCCGCAGCAGGATGATAAAGGAAACTAACATGAAAACAGCTACTCCCTCCGACCTAATTCACGCCGCGCGCGAAGCCTTCAACCGCGCCATAGCAGAGAAGGACGCCAAACGCATCCGCCCGTTACTGGCTGCGAGTTATCATCTTATTACCGGTCGCAGCGACCAGTTCCAAGGAGCCGACGAGGAAGAAATACGTTGGGCAGACCTTTTCCAAAGCGACCCAACTGCCGTTTATCGTCGAACCCCGCGGGAGATCACCACCAACGAAGCCTGGGGAATCGCCGAAGAACTCGGCAACTGGCAGGGCGAGTACACGCTCAACGGTGAACTCGTCCGCGCCTCGGGAGTTTACGCCGCCAAATGGCAGCGCACCCAACAAGGCAATTGGGTTTTGCAGGCAGAAATATTCACTACAATTAATTATGATGAAGCCTGCATTCCACCTGATCCAATCTTAGATCGACAATAGACGACAGACAATAGACCATCAAACCATCGTCCATGGTCAATCATCCATCGTCAAGGAATTTCAAAATGGACATCATCACAGGAAAGATCCTGAAACTCAACAACTGGGAAGATGGGAAAACCATCGGTCTCGCAAAAGAAGCCGGAAACAAAATGATCGCCAATGGCATGGACCGCGATACGGCTCTTTATCGGCTCGAAGCGGTTCGTCAAAACCCGGGCAACTTCCTCGCCGACACCTTGCTCTCAGACCTTGCCCGCGAGATCCTTCGCAAGAATAAGAACAACGAACCCTCCGAAGATACCCTTCGTGAAGCGCCCCTACCCTTCCCAATCTGGGGCACAGACAACATCGACACCGAAGCCATCAAGCAGATGGAAAACGCCATGCGTCTTCCAGTGACTGTCACCGGCGCGCTTATGCCAGACGCACATGTTGGCTATGGTCTGCCCATCGGCGGTGTGCTGGCGACCGAGAACGTCGTCATCCCTTACGCCGTTGGTGTGGACATTGCCTGTCGTATGCGTTTGTCGCTATACGAAGTCTCGCCAATCCTCATCGGACAGAAGAAAGGCATGTTCGAAAATGCCCTCTGGGACGAAACCGCCTTCGGCATGGGCGCAGCCTGGAAAGGCAACAAACGCGCCCAACATCAAGTGTTAGATGACGAGGCATGGCTCGCCACCAAGCAACTACGGACGTTAAAAGATACTGCCATGAATCAACTTGGTACCAGCGGCACCGGTAATCACTTTGTGGAATGGGGTTCATTCCGCTTGCAAGAGCCAATGTTCGGTCTACAACCCGGTGAATATCTTGCCCTGCTTTCTCATAGCGGGTCCCGCGGAGTTGGCGCGAAGATCGCAGACCGCTTTAGCAAGTTAGCGATGGAGAAACACCCAGACCTCGATAAGAGCGTTCGTCACCTGGCATGGCTCTCGCTGGATTCAGAAGATGGTCAGGAATACTGGCTTTCGATGGAACTGGCGGGTCGGTTCGCTTCAGCGAATCACTACATCATCCACAAACGTGTGGCGGCAGCCGTTGGGCTGAAAGAAGTGGCGGTAGTTGAAAATCACCACAACTTTGCCTGGCACGGAAAACTTCCTGATGGACGCGAAGTTGTTGTCCACCGCAAGGGAGCTACACCCGCAGGCGCTGGCGTTCTAGGCGTGATCCCCGGCTCGATGGGAGATGCAGGCTACGTGGTCCGTGGCAGAGGCGTGAGCGAGTCGCTTGAGTCCGCTTCACACGGAGCAGGTCGGCGCATGAGCCGCAAGGCTGCCATCAATTCCATCAGTAAGCGTGAACGGGATGACTATCTCAAAGAGCGTGGTATCACCCTGCTTGGTGGCGGCATCGACGAGTCACCACAGGCATACAAGGCCATCGACGAGGTCATCACCGCCCAAAACGATCTGGTGGATGTGATCGGCAAGTTCACCCCGCGCATTGTCCGCATGGCGGATGAGCCGGGAGATATTTAGGTAAAAAGGGTCATGGATGCGCAAGCCTTTCCATGACCCTTTTCGTTATAATGGGCACATGCATATCCAA
>JBEBCV010000427.1:0-4044 GCA_041157505.1 Chloroflexota bacterium
GCAGCTCCCATTCCAACAGAAGCGCCGACCACAATGGCACGACGGCGCGGATTCAACGGTGTAGCGGGTGTTAACTTCGCTGAGTCAGACACAATAACCTCGTATTAATTATGTATTCATGTCATTCTAACACAGTCCATAAATGACCTTTCGGGTCGAAATTGCAAGTGTATAATAGTACAAACAGTGTATTGAGAGGAACTATAGTTGGACATAATTGTATAAAAATGAACAACAATCATGGCAAGCAAGGATCGGTCTTTACCCGTGCATGGGATATCATCTCTCATGACGATACGATTCCGCCTGAAGAGAAAAAAGCGATCCTGCGCTTGATCCAGGTCATTATTGAAGCTCGTGAGCAGGCAGCAGATAAAAGGGTGGGCGATGACGAAGAGAAATCCATTACACATGAAGTGATCTCAAAGCATTCGTTGATGATGACCGTCAAGCATCAGGCAGACGAATTGGATGCGTTGAAACGCATCAGCCTTAACCTGACCTCGAACCTGGACCTGCAAAAAGTGCTGGACGTGCTGGTGACCGAAGCCATGAACCTCGTCAACAATACACATGCTGTACATATCTTTTTATATGAACGCGGCGAGTTGGAATTCGGGGCTGCCCTTGATTCCAAGGGAGATAGGAACATACCGATCTCCAAACCAAGAAAAGACGGGCTTACCTATTCTGTTGCCAAGACTGGCAAGCAGATCATTGTTGAAGATATGAAAAACCATCCTCTTTACAAGGGGACTCCGGGGGAATGGGGCGGGTCCATTATTGGTGTGCCGCTTAAATTCAAGGACGAAACACTGGGAGTTATGAATCTCTCTAAACGGGTTGTGGGCAAATTCACCCGGTCTGAATTACGTCTTATCAGCCTTCTGGCAGACCAGGCTGCAGTGGCGATCTTCAACGCCAGCTTATATAAACGACTGGCACTCATGGCAAATACAGATAGTGTCACGGGGTTGCCGAACCGCCGCGCATTGGATGAACGCCTACAGGAAGAATTCCGGCTTGCCGAACAGACCGAACTTCCATTCTCCGTGGTCATGATGGACCTGGATGGATTCAAAGCTGTGAACGATACTTTTGGGCATAACATTGGGGATGAGTTGTTATATTCTTTGTTCAACTTCCTTGCGCAACGGATGCGCAGTTCGGATTTCCTTGCACGCTATGGCGGCGACGAATTAACCCTGGTCATGCGCAATACAGATGTTGATGCTGCACAGACCGTCACCAAAAAAGTCATTGAACTAATGCGGGAGTATCATTTTTCTTTCCCAAAGAGCAAAGAAATGGATCTGGGCATCACGGCTGGAATTGCGGTTTACCCGACCCATGCCAGCAACCCTAGTGATCTCATCCGTGCCGCGGACTCGGCTTTGTATTACGCCAAGAAGTACAACCGTGGTCAATATGCCATTGCCAAGGGCGTGACCGGGAAGTTGAATCCGATTCGGGTAAAAGACTCTTCCTGAAAGACCGGGCAGGTCAAAGTTACGAAGTTGAGGCGGCGGGGTTATATCCATAAACCAATATAGGAGAAACAGATGCCTCGCAAAGTCAAGCTCATCCTAAACCCCATGGCAGACATGGGACGCGCCTGGAAAACCGCCAACGACCTGCGCCCGATCGCGCAGGAATTTAAAGGGGAACTCACCTGGAGCGGAACGGTATATCCCACGCATGCCATCGAACTTGCACGGCAGGCTGCCGAAGAAGGTTACGACATGGTGATCGCGATGGGCGGCGATGGCACCGTGCATGAGGTGATGAACGGCTTGATGCAAGTCCCTGCTGAGAGGCGTCCTGTGATGGGTGTTGTACCCATTGGCTCAGGCAACGACTTTGCTTATTCCATTGGCATCAATAAAAAGGCAGACCATGCCCTCGCGCATGCATTAAAAGCAGAGAATGTCAAAACTGTGGACATTGGCTTGATGACCGATGAACATGGGCGTAAGGAATATTTCGATAACACGCTCGGTATTGGCTTTGATGCCGTGGTCACCATTCGCTCGCACAAGCTGCCCATCGTTAAAGGCTTTTTGATGTATCTCACAGCGGTCATTCAAACCATTCTGCTGAATCACAACCCAGCCAAATTAAGAATTGAAACCGAAAAAGAAAATTGGGAGACCAGCGCTTTGATGGTTACACTGTGTAATGGACCGCGTGAAGGCGGCGGCTTCATGCTCTCCCCTAATTCCAAGAACGATGATGGCACAATGGAATATGTCATTGTCAACAAGGTTTCGCGCGCCATGATGTTCCGATTGGTGCCAGAATTCATGAATGGCACACACATGCGTTTCAATCAGGTCCGCATGGGAGAATATCAAAAGCTATCGCTCACATCAGATCATCCGCTTTACATCCATGCAGACGGCGAAGTCTTTACCAGCTTTGGCAGCAATCTAAAAAAAGTAAGTTTCGAAATTTTGCCCCAAGCACTCAAAGTAGTTCCCGGATAACAAAACAGCGGCTGAGAAATCAGCCGCTGTTTTATCAATGAGATACTATCCGAACAGCCTGGCAGAAGCCATACATAAAATACTAATAAATATACAGATCATATTTCCCTGGCTGCTCATTTTCTGACGGCCGAGCAACCCCTGCAAGGCAGTCGCCTGTTCTACACTTGGCTTGCCCTGAATTTGAGCGTCCAAGGCTGCCAAGGCAGTATTGGCATTACCAAGCATCAACCCAAAAACGAACGCAGCAATGCCAAAGGTTGCACCGATCCCAAAGACAGTCCCTGTGGCGGTCATCATCCATGCTGATTGGAACCAGCTGGAGTCAATGCCATACAAGATCGAACCCGCGATCACTGTCGTCAACCCCGTCACCGACATATACAGAGAAAAACGAGTCTTCGTGATCAAATGCCCGGCAAATTGCTTGCCTGCATCCCCCGTTGCACCCATGGTTGGCGCAACAAACAAGGTCAACGCTAAAGCGCCGCCCGCCCACAAAATACCTGCAACAATATGGGCAATTCTTAAAATTGAAAACAGTAAAGTCATGATGCATCTCCTTGTTCATATTAAACCCTGCAACAAAAATTCGCTACGGACTGCATCGAAGGAATGATAAAATCCCGCCATGCCCACGCTTGAACAAAGCCTTCAAAAAATGGATATCGGACATCTCCGCATCGTTGCCGAATTCTGGGGATTGGAGTTGGAATCCACCGATACCTCCTCCGCCCTTGAAGAACTCTGCGCCTCTTTACTGGACCTGGAAGCTGTCTCTGAAACATTGGAAGTTCTCCCCGCTGAAGCCCGTTCCGCGCTCAATGTGCTCGTTAGCGCCGAAGGCAAAATGGAGTGGGCAGCTTTCGCCCGCAAATACGGCGAGATCCGCGAGATGGGTGCAGGCAAACGTGACCGTGAACGTCCATACCTCAAACCTGCTTCCACGTCTGAATTTCTTTTTTACCGCGCCCTTATTGGCAAGGCATTCTTTGAGTCTGAAAAGGGTTCGCAAGAATATGCATACATCCCTGAAGACCTGCTTGAGATCATCAACGAGGTCAGTGCAGACGATGTACCACCTGTCCCTTCGGCAGAAGCGTTGGGACGACTCGCCACTCCTGTTGAAAAAGCTTTCGAAATTCCCGCCACCGACTTTATTTTGGATGATGCCACCACCTACCTGGCTGCTTTACGCATCGGGCATGAAAGCAAGTCTCACTTTAAACGTGACCTACCTGAACTATTGACAACCGCTGGCATCATCAAAAACGACGGACTTCATCCAGAAGCTGTGAAGAAATTCCTTGAAGCCTCCCGCGCTGATGCATTGTCCATACTCTACAAAGCTTGGCTCACCTCCACGACCTTCGATGAACTGCGATTGATCCCCAGCATCGTCTGTGAAGGAGAATGGAAGAACCAGCCGCAAGTCACACGCGAGTTTTTGATGAACCTCATCAACGATATTCCGCAAGGCAAGTGGTGGAGCATCCCAGCCTTTGTCAAAGCCATCAAAGAAAAATATCCAGACTATCAACGCCCAGCTGGTGATTAC
>JBEBCV010000428.1:0-18920 GCA_041157505.1 Chloroflexota bacterium
TCTTCGCCCTCGCGGATTTTATTAAGCAGAAAATGCGCCAACTCCATCTTCTTTGGGGTCAGCGCGTTGATTTTCTTCCAGAGTTGTCGTTTTTCGGTAAATTCCATCAACAGCCTATAAGGTAATTCCCCCTTATTTTATCTCTATTTGGAACTCCTGTTGCACTTCGGTCAATTTCTTCTTTTTGAACATATCGGTGTGCAGCCCGCATTCTGTCTTTCCGCGCCCAGCCCAGCGACCGGCTCGTTCATCGTCATTGACGCCAATGGCGATTGTGCATGGTGCACAACCCACACTGCGATACCCTTTTTTATAAAGCGGATGAGACGGCAGATCGTGGTCTTTCACGTATTTTTCCACATCTGCTTTCTTCCAATTCAACAGCGGGTTAACCTTCAACAGCCCATCTTCTTGAATTTCCAGGATCCTGGCATGAGCGCGCACTTCGGTTTGGTCGCGGCGGATGCCCGAAATCCACGCTTTCACTCCTTGCAATGCGCGCTGCATCGGCTGAACTTTATGAAGATAACAACACAAATTGGGGTCATCCACCGGCAGCCTGCGAATGTTCTGGAGCACGAACACATCCCAACGGGGATCGCGATACAGATCGAACACATTTAAATTCCATTCGGTGGCAAGCTGTTCGCGAAACATCAGGGTTTCCCAAAAGTGATAGCCAGTATCTATAAAAAAGACCGTCAAATCTGGTTTGATGCGGGTTGCCATGTGTAATAAAGGCATGGATTGGGATTGGAACGATGAGCTTAACGCCACATTGGGTGAGAATTCATTTACCGCCCATTGAATGATCTCTTGCGGGGTTTTGGTCTCAAATTCTTGAGAGAGTTGTTCGATCTCCTGTGCGGAAAGCATAAAGAGATTATATAATCCCAGCATGGATGCCAGCATTACAAAACAGTTAATTGAACTCAATCGAAAATTTTATGACCAATTTGGCGAATCGTTTTCTGCCACACGTCAGCGGTTGCAGCCGGGAGTGAAGAAGATTTTGGATTCAATCAAAGCGGATGAATCCGTGCTGGACTTGGGCTGTGGAAATGGATTTTTCCTGCGCGAGCTGCATGACCGTAGTCACCAAGCCCCGCTTCTCGGCGCAGACTTTAGCCTGCCTCTGCTGCGAGAAGCCGAATCCACGCTGGGAGTTGAGTTTCGGGTTCTAGACCTCATGCAGCTTTCAGCCTTCAGCCATCAGCTTTCAGTGGCAGGCGGGTGGGATGTGATCACGATGTTTGCGACCCTGCATCACATCCCATCGCAAGAAGTTCGTTTGGATATTTTGCAATCTGTGCAGAAATTGCTGAAACCAAATGGAAAGTTCGTCCTTTCAAATTGGCAGTTCTTGAACAGTGAAAAACTTAAAGCCAGAGTCCAGCCGTGGGGGCGGGTTGGGCTTTCGGATTCGGATGTGGATGAAGGGGATTATCTGCTCGATTGGCGCAGCGGCGGCGAGGGGCTGCGGTATGCGCATCAGTTCTCAGAGGATGAACTGCTTGGGTTGGCAGAGCAAGCCCAAATGAAGGTGGAGGCGTCTTTTCTATCTGATGGGGAAAATGGCAGGCTGGGGTTGTATCAGGTCTGGCGAAATCTTTAAGGGCTGACAGCCACACGATTTCGTCCATTGTGTTTTGCGATATACATCGCCTGGTCGGCGCGAGCGATCAACATTTCAAGTGAATTTGTGTTTTCGTCTTTGCATGCCACTCCCAGGCTGGCAGTGATGTTGATCCTTTTGTTATCGACCAGTATCGGAGATTTTGAGATCGCTATTCGTAAGCGTTCAGCGATGTTCATGCTGGCTTTCATGTGTGCATCGGGCAGCAGAATAATAAGCTCTTCGCCGCCATAGCGTCCGATATAGTCAATTTCGCGGATGCAGCTTTTGCAGCGTTTGGCAAACTCGTGCAAGCAGACATCTCCTGCGGCATGCCCGTGGGTATCGTTGATAATTTTGAAATGATCGAGATCAAGCATGATGGCTGAAAATGGACGGTTCAACGCCAACGCTCTTGTAAATTCCACCTCACCCAATTCCATTAATCCACGGCGATTGAATACACCTGTCAACACGTCGGTGACAGCACGGGTTTGAGTCTCTTGCAGGATCCGGGCATTTTCCAGTGTGGAGGCAACCTGTTTTGCGAACTCGCTGGCGATCTCGATCTCTCGTTCGCTGAAGTCATTGGGATTGGAACTGTCAATGGCGAGTAGACCGATCACTTTTTCTTGAACGATCAATGGAATCCCAAGCCAGGAACGGATGTGGTCATGAGGCGGGTCTTTGAAATGTTCATATACTTCTCCGGCATCTGGCAGGTAGAACGGAGATCCGCGTTCGATAACTACTGTGTTCGGGTTATTACCTGGAATGGGGAAACGTAAGTTGAGGACATCTTGCGAGTTTTTCCAACCATGTCCGCCGATGATGTAGAGCTCATCACCGCTTCGAAGTTGTATCGAGGCACTATCATATGGAACCATTTGTTTAAGCTGTTCAAGCACATGGTTAACAGCTTGGTTAAGTTCGACCTTCTCGGCAATGGCAATGCCAGCCTTGCGCAGGCTTTCAGAGGTGTCTGCCCGCTGTCTGGCTTCATCCATTGCCTGGAACTTTTCAAGTGCGAGTGCGACAAGTGCTGCTGCTTGCTCGCAGATCTTAATTTCTTCATCAATAAAGAAATGTTGGGTTTCATATGAGACCAGGATGGCACCTAATTTTTTTTCTGTTGCGATCAAGGGCAGGGCAAGTATGGATCTGGAGGAGAACAACTTGACCACGGAGGGGGCAGCGTATGGAGTATTGTTTACATCTTCGATGGCAAGGGTGCGTTCAAGTTCCAAACAAGACATTGTGAATGTTTTTTCACCAGCGCTGACAGAGATGTTTGAATAGGTTTCCTGCTGCTTTCCAAAGGCAGCAACTGGAATGGTAATCTTGGTGGCGTCATTCCATAAGGTGAGGAAACATCCATCTGCTTGAACCAATTTTGCCAGACGTTCTGTAGCGATATCTGCCATATCGTGCATGTTCCTGGCTTGCAGTGATGCGGTCACAATATCCTGAAGCAGGCTAAGGGCGAGCTGGCGGCGATGGAGTTGTTCTACGGTTCGTGCACGTGTTTCAGCTGCGGCTAGAATACTGGCAGCGGTTTGAAATGCCTCCAATTCCATGCTGGTCCATTGCCGTTCATGTCTGTATTCATCGAATGTTATGGACGCCCACCATTCGCCTTCCACGATCACTGGCAAGGCTACATGCGATAGGGGACTGGTTGCATAAGGAACATTATTTTGAGACCATTCATGCTTCAGCTTCGAGAAATGAACGCCATGATCGCTCATTGGGTTGATCGTTACAAATACCCGGCTGACATCTGCAGCCTGCCCTAATTTTTTCAGCACATCTGCAATGCTGAGTTCCCACTCCGAAGTCTTTAGGAATTGTTCTGCTGCAGAACTGATGGCAGCCATGATCGCACCGTGGCGGCTTAATTCCTCTTCCCTTTCTTTTCGTTGGGTAATGTCATGCAGGGTAATAATGACATCCGGCACGGTGTGATTGGAAGACCGAATGGGAGAGACAAAAAGTTCAAACGTTTTTTCTTCATCTCCTTCATTGATCTCGATCTCTTCATGTTGTTCTTCCCCTTTTAGGTATGGGTCCAGAATGGCGGCGTATTTCCCGGCGACTTGCTGAAATGGCTGTCCGATCACGGTGTCTTCGGTGAGATTAAGTAAACGTTCAGCAACGTGATTAATATAGAGGATGCGTTTCTGTCCGTTCATAACGATCACGCTGTCCTTCATATTCTTCAGGACAGTGATGTGTTCGATCGAGAGGATTTCCGAAAGTCTGTAACTTAATGTGACCCAGGAGAGCCCAACGGCAGCTGGCAGAAAGAAGAGTGGAGCGAAGTCCAACCCATTAATGGGGCTGACGTCTAATACAAATGTGGATGAACCGAATAGCGAGAAAAATATACTTAGTATGACGAGACTGATCTGCAGACGTAACGTCCCCGGACGTTGTAGAAGTTCCATGACCAATATAATGCAAGATGCAATGACAAGGACGAAGGTGAAGATAATATGCGTCCAGGATGCCGGACCAAATTGAACATCAAGCAGGGTTAGTGCGCCAGATCGGAGAGTAGTTGCTTGGTCCCACATTAATTGATGAAGCGGGTTCGTCCAAGTCAATAAAAGAATGGCCGCCGGAACGGACCAAAGCAAAATGCGCCCCTTACTGGTGATCAGATGGCTTCTGCCTGTAAAGTCGAGTGCAAAATTGAATATAAAGATGGGTACGCCAAGAATCCCAATGTATTCAAAATTCAGAACCATTAATTTTGTTTGGAGCAGGGGGAAGAAGATCTCCAGGGCATAGGTAAACGACCAGATCGACATGGATAACATGATCCATGCAAATGATTCCACCCCTGCTGCAGGACGTTTTCTCCATGCGTAGAGCCCTAATAAGGCATAGAAAATAGCTGCAATAACATATATCGAGGGGACAAGCAGCTCAAACAGAGACATTTTGATTGGTATTATTGTAGTTTCAGCTTGGGAAAGCTTTCATAATAATAAGATGATAGTTTATTTAGGGTTTGTACCCATATAAAAGGCGCTTCGTTCCTGCTGGGTACAAAGCGCCTTTTGCTTATAAGATCACATTTTGTGGTGCAACGATGTATTGCCACCAATTGTTATGAATGCCGTTCTTCCTGCCAGCCACACGTGGGAAATGGTTGAACCACCACTTGTGGTGTGCGCGGATCTCACCACCACCCCATTCCGATGAATCCACCATGCGGATATCCCCTTTGAAATTGGGGAAGTTAAGCAGCCAGTCATAGCACTCGCTGGGTACAGGCGTTTTGTTGCCCCAATCATAATCTGCCTGGCTGTTCGGGGCGAAATGAATATTTCCACAGGCAGATTTTCCCGGAGCCACTTTATCGTATCGGATGAAGCGCTTCCACAAGTTTGCATCACCGTTCAGTTTGCTAAAGGTTCGTTCCATGATCGACTCGGCACGGTGACCATATGATTCGTGCATCTCACCAATACCGCGTTCGTAAGAGAAACCCATCACCACAAAACGGCGTTTGCTGGCGATGGTATTCGTTAATAGAGGGGCATTGCACCAAAAAGCGCCGGGTCCGCCCATGGTGGATTCGTAGAAACCGGCATGGGGGAAACCGAAGATCCACACTTCGTCAATTTCATTGCGAGCTACTCGGTTTAAGATGTTGAATTGTGAAAGGATGGCGGAATAATTCACTTCCTGCGGCATGTGAGGTGTTGTCTTGCGATTCCAAACATCCAGGAAAGTTTGAGGTGTGTAACGAAAGCCATCAGTCTTGGCAGGGAATTCGTTCACATCGATTCGCTCGACGATCTCATACCGCGCCTTGCCTTCACTTACATCCAGTATGTCCAGCAGAAAGCCAGAGAGCAGGTCAGAGGGATCTTTCCATTTCATGAATTTGGAAAGTTTGGTCCCAGCTGCATCCATGACCGGGTCATAGACGATAACCAGTACTTTACTGCGCGTGACTTGTGCAGGTTCGGTGGTGCTATCTTTTGGGTAGGGGGCGGTACGAAAGAGATTTAGCATAATTT
This sequence comes from Chloroflexota bacterium, assembly GCA_041157505.1. GTDB lineage: Bacteria > Chloroflexota > Anaerolineae > Anaerolineales > Villigracilaceae > Villigracilis. Next base: position 5,650 of record JBEBCV010000428.1, read on the forward strand.
CCAAAAGGCTGGGCATGAGGTTCTCCTTGCACTACGGCATATTGACTGCAAAATATACCTGACCATTCACTGCAAGATATAACACATGATCCGGGCTGACGGCTACGGCGCCGACAGGGTTGCGAGGGACCGGATTCGCGCTTCCTGTCGTCGGTTGAAATTGATTCTGCAACTCCAATGTTCGGGGTGCGAAGCGCATCACACTCTGTCCGTCCGAGTCCAGTAATAGGAGCGATGGATCTGGCGGGGCAGCGAACAGGATCTGGGTGAAGTGTGCAGTCATGAATAAGTCTTTATCTGCATAAGCAGGGAAGGGGTTGATCTTATTGACAGGGTCCTGGCATTTTGACGCGTTCGTATCGACACGGCTGTACGTGCAGTTCGAAATGCGTCCATCTGAATGCAGGAGATACATTTCATCACCTGAAACAAGGAAATCGATCACATCTTGTGTGGGGGTCTGTTGACCGAAGAAGAAATATGGACGATCTAAGAAAGCGGCTTCCTTGCCAATATAGACCCAGACAGCACGTGAAGGTGCATCGAGCACATATAAATTCCCGGCATCCAAGATAACGCTGGTGATACGCCCCCAATTTGTATCGGGTGCCGGCAATAGGCCAGTCTGTGGGGTTTCACCGGGCTTGCAATACAAGAGGTTCCCGCCTGCGTCAATACCGAGGACGGTTGCGCCATAAATGTTTGTGATGGGCAGGGCAAGGATATCGACCAAGGGTCCCGCTGTGTTGCCTACGCCGGGTTTGCAGTTGAAGGTCGTATCCAACTCGAAGCCGCCATTCCCAGCAGGGATCGCGCGCAAGACTTCACCATTTGCGGCATTGAGCAAATACAGATCGTTCTCTGTGGCTGCCATGCGGCTTACCTCAATGCCGAGTTTGGTGCTGAATGCAGGGTTGAATTGCATGCGGCTGATACCCAAAAGTTGATCGAGGTTTGCCTGTGCTTCTGTGCGTAGTCTGAGCGTATCGTTCGTAATGTTGTGATTTTCAGCCCGTGACACATTATCCAAAACATTTTCCCAGGCAACGCGCTGTTCCACCGGATTACTAAGTGAGAGCGCTTGTTGTTTCATTTGTAATGCCTGGTTGTAGTAGACATCGTATTGTTCATTGCGCCCATATTGCCAATACACCACCCAGGCAACGACCACTACGATCAATGGGATCAGGATCGCTGTGAATGCCATGAAGGCTTCAGATGAAAGGGAAGGCGGATTATTCTCTTCGGCGGGCAGCAAACGCGGCAGAAAGGTGCGAAGACGTTCACCAAGCGATGCGCTGCCGGTGCGGAATCCCTGCATGAAGCTGACGATGGTCTTTGCCGCTTGTTTTGCCTGTGGTGAAGGTTCACGCGGACCTTCTGGTATTTTTACTTCAGGAATTGGTTCGCTTTTCGCTTCTAGTTCCTGAACAGATTCTGGTTTTGGTTCTAACTTTTCGACAGTCAGTCTTTCTTCAGTGGCTTGGGTCTCAGTCCCTGTCTTTGGTTTGGCTCTTGGTATGGATGCCGGAAATTCACGCGGCGCGGTCTTGTGCGGGAGATTCGCTAATGGACCCGTATCAGGTTTGGGTACTGGCAGCTCTTCTTCATCTTGCGGTGGGATCGAATATGCCGAGGGTTGTAAGAGATGACCACTACCTTCCGGTGTTTGCTCAGGCTCGTTAGTGGCTGGCAGGTCTACAGTCGAAGGTTGGGGCGCGGGTTCTTCTTCCTGTGTTATTTCTTCCTTAACAGGTTCTTCTACAGGGGTTTCTGTTTTTGCCACCATTGCCCCACGCAAATGATTGATGACGCCTGCACCATCGGTGGTTTGGATCAATACTGAATTTAGGTCTTCATTGGTTAGCGATAAAAGGCGGCGGCGCATGGCGTCGAAGGAAGAGGGCTGTGCATCTTCAAGTGGAGTGGACCAGGCATTGGGAACGCGTCCGCAGAAAAGCAGCATGTCATTCGCGCTAAGATCGGTTTGCGCATAATGGATGTTGATGGTCTGGCTTGCCCCCAAACCTTTGCCGGAGATCGAAGGATCAAAGAAATGACGGGTGCCATTCGTGCTGAACCAATAGGCTTGCATGGGTCCGCAAAGCGAAAAGATGCACTGGCTTTCACGCACTGCCACAAGCGCCAACCACGCCAATGTATATTGACCGCGGTTGTTTGGGCTCATGTTACGTTCGAGCAAAACTTTATTCAATGAATCAGCAGAAGCGCGCAAGGCACTGGTCACTGCGCGCGGGGTCTGATAAAAAACATTCGCCACATCATCCGCGAATTTGCGATATTCGGTTGTTGTAATAATGGCAGTGCCGGTGAGAGCAAGGTAAACGATCAAACGGTCATTTTCGCGGCCGCGTGCGGCAGTCTTGGGCGGCTGCAATGCCAGAACGCCGGGCATTTCAGCAGGTTCCTGCCCCTGAATGCGATATAAAGGTGAAAGATTGATGTCGAGTGGCATGTAAGATAATCGCTTAAGTCACCTTCATTATAACTGGTAAAATTCGACGGCTATGGACTATACCCTTCTCAACGATTTCTCTCAAATTCAGGCACAAGAATGGAACGAACTTCTCAAAGAGTCCATCAGCGATACGCCCTTTCTTCGATACGAATATCAACAATTATGGTGGGAACATCGCGGCGGCGGCGAATGGAAGAACGCCCAACTGATCCTCGTCATTGCCCGTGAACAAGGAAAACTGGTTGGCATTGCCCCGCTTTTTATTGCTGAATATGAAAACCAACCTGCTGTGCTTCTAAATGGAAGCATAGAGATCTCAGATTATTTGGATTTGATCGTCCGCAAGGATGACCATGCCCGCTTTGTCACTGGCTTGTTGGATTACCTCGCCTCAAGCCTATCCGGGAACTGGTCCAAACTCGATTGGTATAACCTCCCCGATGATTCTCTGACTCTCACTGCGCTCAAAGCAGAAGGTGAGAAACGTGGTTGGGCTCATCTCGAAGAAGTCTACCGTCCTACCCCGCGCATTGCCCTCAACGGTAATTTTGATGACTATCTCGCCAATATCGACAAAAAACAACGACACGAGATCCGCCGCAAGATGCGCCGCGCTGCTGAGTCTGAGTTGAACGTCCGTTTCGTGATCGTGGACCAAACTGCAGACATCGAACCTGAACTTACTGCCTTCTTCGACCTGATGGTACAAGACTCCAACAAGGCAAGTTTCTTACATCCTGCCATGCGTGAGCAAATGACCGCTTTCCTGCGTGCAGCACATGATGGTGGGTATCTTTGGCTTGGCTTTTTAGAGATCGCCGGTGAAAAGACCGCCGCTTCCTTGAACTTCGATTACAACGGCAAACTCTGGGGCTACAACTCTGGGGTGAGCCGCTCTCACATGGAGCTTTCGCCGGGTTGGGTCTTGCTCGCCAATACCATCCAATGGTGTTGTGAGAACGGTCGCTATGAATTCGACTTCATGCGCGGTGATGAAGACTACAAATACCGCCTGGGTGGAGTAAATCGCTTTGTAATGCGAGCCAGACTTAATCAAAAATAATTATTTGCGGAGTCCAGCGTTAGAAAGAACGCCGGTCTCCGTTTTTTATATGGCTTTTTCCCTTTTTCGGGAGTAAGATAAACACCTGTATTGGAGGTACCCATGCGAGACTTAACCAATGAAATTCTGGAACTCATCCGGCGCACATCCAGTTCCCTGCCGCCTGATGTTGAAAAGCGCTTGAAAGAGTCCATTGAAAAAGAAGCGCCGGGCTCGGCGGCTCGTGGCGCGCTCGAAACCATCATGAAGAATATTGAGCTTTCACGCGCCAAGTCAACGCCGATCTGTCAGGATACGGGCACACCTATCTTCCAGGTACATTACCCGGTGGGTTGGTCTACCATTCAACTCAAGAAGCAGATCCGCGCCGCAATGGAAGAAGCGACGAAGAAATCCTATATGCGTCCGAACGCGGTCGATGCCATTTACGATAAGAACACCGGCAACAACCTTGGCGGTGATGATTTCCCCTACATCCATTTTGAAGAGACCGAAGGCGATGAACTCGTCATTGAGTTGATGCTCAAGGGCGGCGGCTGTGAGAACGTCGGGCGTCAATATTCCCTGCCCGATAATTCCCTTGGCGCTGGTCGTGATCTGGCGGGCGTCCGCAAGGTGGTGCTCGACGCGGTGCAGAAAGCTCAAGGTCAGGGATGTGCACCGGGGGTGTTGGGTGTCTCCATCGGTGGTGACCGTGGTTCTTCCTATATTAAGTCCAAAGAAGTGTTGTTCAGTGAAATGGGCACTCGTAATGAAGACCCGAAACTCGCCGAGCTCGAAGAACGCCTTACCTCTGAAGCGAACGAGTTGGGAATTGGTCCGATGGGTTTTGGCGGCAAGACCACTGTGCTCGATACCAAGATCGTTGGGTTGAGCCGCTTGCCTGCCTCCTATTTTGTATCTGTGTCTTACATGTGCTGGGCATATCGCCGCCGCAAGATGACGGTGAAGGGCGAAGAGATTACTTACGATTAACATATTACGCATCACGTAATACGTAATGCGTAAGGAGCATGAATATGAAACAGATAACCACCCCCATTAGTGATGCAGCCATCCGTGACCTGAAAGTAGGCGACTCGGTTGCCCTCTCCGGCATGATGGTCACCGGGCGCGATGCCGCCCATAAATGGATGATGGAAACCTTCATCAAGAAAACACGTGCACCTCAAGGTGACGATCTGCAAGTCTATGAAGAATTGAAGAAATTACTGAATGGCTCGGTCATCTACCATTGTGGACCTGTCGTCAGTGGTTTGGATACGAAAGACTACAAGTTCCTTGCTGCTGGTCCCACCACATCCATCCGTGAAGAGCCGTATCAAGCCGACGTGATGAAGCATTTCAACGTCAAAGGGGTGATCGGCAAAGGCGGTATGGGCGCTAAAACGTTGAAAGGCTGTCAGGAAACCCCGGGTGTGTATCTCCATGCCATTGGCGGTGCGGCTTCTTTCCTTGCACAGACGGTGGTCAAAGTACACGGCGTGTTCAAAATGGAATTCGGCGTGCCCGAAGCCATGTGGGTGATCGAAGTCAAAGACTTCCCTGTCGTCGTTACCATGGACTCACATGGCGGCAGTCAACATGCGGTCATTGATGATGCTTCAAAAAAGGTTCTGGACGAATTACTGGAGAAACCTTACTAGGTCCATTCAATTGGGCGGGATGTAAAGCATCCCGCCTATTTTTTTAATGACATATTCCCCTCCCAAGAACATGATATATAATGACCCCAATGCAAAATTTGTTGCGGCGATTGTTTGCTCCATCCATTTTTGAAGATGAAGAAAAAACTCGCACAGCTCAGATCCTGAATACTTTTGGGTGGGTTGCGTTCGTTATTGTTCTTCTCATCACTTTTTCACGCATCATTACCGGGGAATGGCTAAGCGCTTCTTCCAAGATCTTTTTCCCAACACTCCTGTTTATACTTTTTTTTACCCAGATATTAATCCGCAAAGGGTATGTCCGTTTGGCAGGCGGCTTTATGGTCGTCCTGATATGGACGGCTCTCACCTTTCAAGCGTCACAGTCTGATGGCTTGCGAGATGTAACGATCTTCGCTTTCTCCATTCTGGTTCTGTTGGCAGCTCTCTTACTTGGATGGGTGGAAGGGGTCATCACAGGCTTTCTCAGTCTTGTTGTCATTTGGTATTTTGCATATCAGGAAAATATCGGAATCCGTACATTTTCCATTGACCCTCCCTTTAGTTTTGCGCGGGATTTTTCCGCGGTTTTTATCATTACCTGCATCCTTACATACATTCTGATCCAACGGCTTAATCGCTCTCTCTCGGATGCGAGACTGGAACTGCGTGAGCGTTTGCGGGCGGATGAAAAATTACAGATGCAAGCCAATTACCTTAACGCGCTTCATGATACGACCTTTGGCTTGCTCAATCGCCTTGAGCTTAAGCCTCTCCTTGAAACGATCCTCCTTCGAACAGCAGAATTGCTGGAGACTCCCCATGTCGGCATTGACCTTGCTTCAGTGGATGGCGTTGTCTTGCGGCAGGAGATGGGAACCGGTATTTACGAAATGTGGAACGGAACCTATACAGAAAAAGGGGAAGGACTTACCGGAAAAGTTTGGGAATGCGGTCAGACCATTCAAGTGGAAGATTATGGCACATGGGAGGGAAGAAACAAGTCCATCGCATCCGGAGTCGGTCTTTGTTCCGTTGTTGGAGCGCCATTGAAATCTGGCGACAAGATCCTCGGCGTGCTGTTGGTAGCCTCGCTTGAGAAGGGGAAGAACTTCAGCCCTGAAAAAGTGATCTTGCTCGAACGGTTGGCGGCGCTTGCCTCTCTCGCTATTGATAATGCTCGTCTCTATGAGAGCGCAAAAAAGGAATTGTATGAGCGCAAGATCGTCGAAGAAGACCTGCGCTCCAGTGAAGAACGCTTTCGTAAAGTGTTCAACAACAGCAGCATTGCCGTAGCCATTGTCACTTTAGACGATGGCGTCTTTCTCGAAGCCAATCAAGCTTTTTGGGAATTGGCAGATCTGTCTCCCGAACAGGCATTGGGACGCTCCGCTGTTGAGCTTAGACTTTGGGCTCATCCCGATGACCGAGCCCGGTTTGTGAAGAACCTGTTGGAAAATGGGTCCCTGGAAAATGTGGAGGTTGAATTTCCAGCCAAAGGCAGAGCCAACCGTCTATCACTTGCGTATTATGAGTTGATCGATATCAAAGGACAACGCTGCATTTTGTGCATGTTCTACGATATCTCTGAACAGCGCCAGACTCAGCGTAATTTTAGAGAGAGTGAAAGACGAACACGCGCCATCATTTCATCCATCCCGGATATGATCTTTGAAGTTTCAAAGAATGGTACATTCCTCGACTTCATGGCATCTGCCGAACTCGTTCCCGTGATGGAACCGCATGAATTTATCGGAAAGAATATCAAAAGTCTCTTTCCTCCGGCGATCGGTGAACAGACCATGTTCGCATTGGAACGCGCTCTTGTCACGGGGCAGGTCCATGCCTTTGAGTATGGGCTCCCTCCGGGTGAGGAGACTCAATTCTTTGAAGCACGTGTTGCCCCTGTAACCTCAGAGTCTGCCATCATCATGGTGCGTGATATCAGTCAACGTAAGTGGGTGGAGACAGAACGTGAAAAACTTATCAATGAATTGGAAGAAAAGAACGCTGAGTCTGAAGCCTTGCGTGAAAGCATGGCGATCATTGTAGAAACCCTGGATGAAACCAAAGCTGTTAGTTTGATCCTTGAACAACTTGAACGTGTGATCCCATTCGATTCAGCCTCTGTACAACTTTTAAAAGATGGTGTGTTGGAGATCGTCAGTACAAGACGGCTCGAGCCCAAGGAACTGCATATTGGAACACGATACCCCGTCACTGAGAAAGAGCCGTCGTATCCATTATTAACTGGAAAAGTTCCATATATCCTTGTGAAAGATGTAAGAGCGGTCTTCTCCACCTTGTTCATGGAAGACCCGTACAATCAGATCCGTACCTGGCTTGCAGTTCCCTTACGCATCAAACGCCAGATCATAGGTGTTATCACTCTCGATGGACATCAACCCAACAAGTTCAACAATAAACATGCCGAACTTGCAGCGACATATGCCAATCAGGTTGCCATTGCATTGGAGAATGCACGTCTGTTTAGCGAGGTTCAAAAGGAACTTTCAGAACGTAAAAAATTGATCGAGGAACTTGAAAACAAGAACGCCGAATTGGAGCGCTTTACCTACACTGTTTCGCACGATTTGAAATCTCCGATCATCACCATCCGCGGCTTTTTAGGCTTCCTCGAAAAGGATGCGCTTACGGGGAATATGTCCCGCCTGCGGGGGGATGTCAAACGGATTTCAGACGCCACCGATAAGATGCAAACTCTGTTGAACGAATTGCTCGACCTTTCGCGAATAGGACGTTTGGTGAACCCGCCCACGCAGGTCGCGTTCAATGAGATCGTGTATGAAGCCCTTGACCTTGTGCAGGGACGTATTCAAGCCAATCAGGTGCAGGTTAGCATTCAAGAGAACATGGACACGGTCTATGTTGATCGTCAACGCATGGTGGAGGTGGTGCAAAATCTGATCGATAATGCCGCAAAGTTCGTGGGTGAAAATCCCAGGATCGAGATCGGGCAAAATGGTGAAGATGATGAGATGCCGATCTTTTTCGTACGCGATAACGGCATTGGCATTCCCGCTGTCCACCATGAGCGCATTTTTGGCTTGTTCAACAAATTGGATGCTAATTCCGAAGGCACAGGCATCGGTCTGGCTCTCGTGAGGAGAATCGTTGAGGTCCACAAAGGCAGGATCTGGGTCCAGAGTGAACCGCAGAAAGGGTCCACTTTCTTCTTCACGCTTCCCACGGGACCCGAATCCTGAATCGTGATATAACTGGCGTCATCTCATCTCGTGGAGGAATCTTCATGAAACACGCAGTCAGCATCAGCATTGGGTCATCCAAACGAAACAAGGCTGTGGAAGTTAATTTGCTGGGGGAAACAGTACGCATCGAACGCATTGGTACCGATGGTGATATGGAAGCCGCTGCACTCAAATACAAAGAATTAGATGGAAAAGTAGATGCCTTTGGGGTGGGCGGTGCGGACCTCGAAGCACTGGTGGATGGAAAAGTCTACCCGTTCTATTCCGTGCGACCGATGGTCCGTTTCGTTGAAAAGACACCGCTTGTTGATGGTGGCGGGTTAAAGAATACCCTTGAAAATAAAGCCGTATCGTTCTTAGATTCAAAGGTCGGTGACTACATCAACAAGTTGGGACGCAAAGTGCTCATTCCTGTGGGTGTAGATCGTTGGGGCTTATCCAAATCCTTTGCAGAAGCGGGCTATGAAACGGTCTTTGGTGATATGATGTTCGGTTTGGATATTCCCATCCCGGTCCGCAGTATTAAAGGGCTCAGAACAGTTGCGGCTTTACTCATGCCCATTGCCGGACGTTTACCATTTGAAATGTTATATCCCACCGGCGAAAAGCAGGAAAAGCACGTTCCGAAATTCGAAAAGTATTATCACTGGGCAACCGTGATCGCTGGCGATTGTCATTACGTCAAGCGCCATATGCCATTGGATGGTATGCAAGGGAAAGTAGTAGTGACCAACACCACTACGCCCGAAGATGTGGAATTCTTCCGCAAGGTTGGCATCAAATACCTCCTTACCACCACACCCGTCATGGATGGGCGTTCCTTCGGTACGAACATGATGGAAGCAGCCTTGGTGGCAGTTTCTGGAAAGAATCGTCCGCTGACTTGGGATGAACTTGGCGAAATGATCACCAAACTTGGTTTTGAACCGCAACTGCAGGAGTTGAACTAACCATGAAGATGAATGCCATTGTTCTTGCCGGGGGCATTCCCCAACCCAATGACCCGTTGTATGCCTACTCCAAAGGTGACTCCAAAGCACTGATCGACGTGGCAGGCAAGCCCATGGTGCAATGGGTGGTGGATGCGTTGAACGAAGCCAAATCGGTTGACCAGATCATTGTGATCGGTCTTTCTCAAAAGACCGGTCTGGTTTCTGAAAAGCCGATCCATTACATCTCTAATCAGGGACGTATGTTGGCGAACATCGTTATCGGTTCTGAAAAATCGCTTGAACTCAGACCGAACAACGATTATCTGCTCGTCTGCTCTGCCGACATCCCTGCCTTACGCGGCAGCATGGTAGATTGGCTCGTCAAAACCGCCATGCAAACCGAGGATGAACTGTATTACGGTGTGTGCCCCAAAGAAGTAATGGAATCACGCTATCCCGAATCCAAGCGTACCTACACCAAACTCAAGAACATGGAATTGTGCGGTGCAGATGTTAATATCACCCGCATCAGTGTCATCAAAGAACACATGCCCACCTGGGAAGCCCTGATCGGCAACCGCAAGAGCCCCATGCGTCAGGCTGCCATTATCGGTTTCGATACGCTCTTTCAACTTGCTACCCGCCAGTTCACACTTGAAAGCCTGGTAGAACGTGCCTCCCAACGCATTGGCATCAAGGGACGTGCCATTGTATGGGAACATGCCGAAGCCTGCATGGATGTTGACAAGCCTCATCAACTTGAATTGATGCGTAACGACCTCGCCGCACAGGTCAAAAAGTCGGCAAAAGCCTCAAAGGAAAAATCAACAAAATAAAAATGAACCTTCGGAAAATCCTCGAACTCGATGCCCGACTTTCCAGTCAAATGCGCGTTGCTGAAAAGCCGGGTTTTTTGCGAAACCTTGCCATCTTCTTCGCCCACTCCGGTGACTCGTGGTTTTGGGCGGCAGGTCTCATTATTATTTGGTTCTTCAGCAACTCTCAATGGCGTCACTGGGAAACCGTTGAATTTTTCGGTCTTTCCGGCTTGGCTGTGGTGGTGTTGGCTGTCAAGTTCCTCTTCAAACGCAAACGCCCCGAAGGCGAGTGGGGTGGGATCTACCGCAACACAGACCCGCACTCCTTCCCATCTGGACACGCCGCCCGCGCGTTCCTCATCGCAGTCCTTGCAACGTTTCTTGCCCCGCCCTGGCTTGCCGCCATTCTTTGGGTTTGGGCGCCGTTGGTTGCTTTGGCACGCGTAGCGATGGGCGTTCACTACCTTTCGGATATCATTGCCGGTGCCATTCTCGGCATCATCGTTGCCTTGCTTGGCTTGCAGTTTTACCAATACCTAATCGACTGGTTTGCTGGCTTAACCGGTTTCATGTTCTGGTAAACATCAGTATGGCGACAAACATGTCGCCATACTTTTTATTTAAAGGTTCGCTATGAAAACTCACACCTTTCGCCTCAAACCGCAACAAGACTTGTTCGACTCCATTGAAGATTTCGTCAAGCAAAACAATATCGAAGCAGGCTGCATTCTCTCCAGTGTGGGCAGTTTGACGCATGCCACACTCCGCCTTGCGAACCGCGATTATTACAACGAATATGAAGGTCACTTCGAGATCGTATCCATGACAGGGACAGTGTCCATTCACGGCTCACACATCCACGTTGCAATCTCCGATGGTGACGGCGTGACGATTGGCGGTCATCTCGTGAGCGGATGCAAAATCTACACCACCGCCGAGATCGTGTTATTGGAAATGGACGATGTGGTGTACAAGCGCGAATTGTACGAAAATGATTCGGGGTATGAGGAATTGGTGATCTACAAAAAATAAGCAACATGATTACCCCCTAATTTAATATTGGACGCTGACGAGCGCAGATGGACGCGGAAAAGACTTTGAAAATCTGCGTTGTCAGCGTTTACACCGCACTTGCGTTCGGTGCAAGTGTCTGCGTCCATTTTTGCTCTTAAAACAAGCTCACCCACGAAGCCTTAATTTCGGGGTGAGTCTTTTTTATTTTATCGCCTTCAAGAATTCTTCCGGTCGGGTTACGGTTTCTTTCAATTCCAGCATCTTTCCCAACCGCGTTAACTGCGGCGGGTCGACGTAGGTCTGCGCCAGGGTTTCTTCCTCGCCCAAAACCTCACGTGCGGGTCCATCGAGCAGGACTTGTCCCTTTGCGAGAGCAATGACACGCTCAAAATTTTCAGCGCAGAAATCAATATCATGCGTAATGGTGATGACGGTCTTGCCTTCACGTTTTAACTCGGCAATGACGTGCGCAATTCTCGCTACATTAACCGCATCCTGCCCGGTTGTGGGTTCATCAAAGATGACGATGGGTGTGTCCATTGCAATGATGGATGCCAGCGCAACCATCTTACGCCAGGTGGGTGAAAGGTCGTAGGGATTGGTGTCAGCTTTGTCGTGTAATTCTGTCAACGCCATCGCACGTTTGACGAGTTCATCCACTTTTTCTTTTGCATACCCCAAATTGCGCGGACCGAACGATACTTCAGTTAATACGTCTCTTGAAAAAAGCTGTTCATCCGGGTTCTGAAAGACATAGCCAACTCGCGAAGCCAATTTGGCAACCGATTGTTTTGTCGTCTCCCAATCGCCAATGAAGATGGAACCAGAGGTCGGTTTGAGCAAGCCATTGAAGTGACGCACGAGAGTCGTTTTCCCTGCGCCGTTCTGCCCAACAATGGCAACCTGTTCGCCGGGGTTGATGGTCAGATCGATGCCTTTGAGAGCTTCCAAGCCGGTGGGATAGGTGAAGCGGAGATCTTTGATGGTGATGTTCATGATGTGATATTTTCGTAGGGGTGGGGGCTTGTACCACGAAGTGGTATTCCCTGCCCAAATGGTGTATTCATAAATCTGGGCGGGGGACCTTGCCTCTACTTAAACCCTTCCATCGCTTCGAACAATGTCACAGGCAATTTATCTTTCTTCCACAAGCCTTGTTTCTTCGCTTCCCTTGCCACGGATGTATATCTTGAAACACCAAAACCATTTTCAACCAAGATGTCTGAGGTCAATACTTGGCTGGGCGTGCCTTCGAGCAGGATCTGACCTTCTTTCAAGGCAATTACACGGTCTGCGAAGTGCGCGATCCATTCCACTTTGTGTTCGACCATCACAACGGTCATGCCTTCTTCCGCCATTTTGCGCACCACGCCGAAGACCTCACGGGTGCCGATCGGATCCATTTGCGAGGTCGGTTCGTCGAGCACTAAAAGCCTGGGTCGCATGACCAGGATCGAGGTCAGCGCGACGCGTTGTTGTTGTCCACCAGAGAGAGAATAGGGCGAGCGGTCCGCCAGGTCACGGATTCCGGTCAATGCCATGGCTTCTTCCACGCGGGCTTTCATCTCTTCGCGCGGCACGCCGATGTTCTCTAAGCCAAAAGCAAGTTCTTCGAAGACGGTGTACTTCGCGCCGGAAATTTGATTGAATGGATTTTGGAACGCCAGCCCAACATTAAGCACCCATTCATCGAGCGTAGACTCGCTGGACTTCTTGCCATCCACTTCGATGCTGCCGGAGATCTCGCCTTTGAAGAAGTGTGGCACAAAACCAGCCAACGCATAACACAGCGTGGACTTGCCCGCACCGTTCGGACCAATGACCGAAACGAACTCGCCTTCTTTCACCTGCAAGTTGAGGTTTTGCAGAACAGGCTCTTTGGTGAGCGGATATTTGTAGGTGAGATTTTGAATGTCTACGAAAGCCATAGGTTCAATCCGATGGAGACGATGATGAGTGCAAACAACACCCAGCGTAAACCTTTATCAAAGGCTGGGTCAGCGATTTCGTGCAATGAGGTTTTGGCATGTTTGGATGTAAAGCCGCGCGCTTCGATGGCGATGGCACGTTCTTCCACTTCGACCAATGA
>JBEBCV010000429.1:0-3865 GCA_041157505.1 Chloroflexota bacterium
CGCCCACACTTCCATTTCACCGAAGCGCTGACCACCGAACTGAGCTTTACCGCCAAGGGGTTGCTGTGTCACCAAACTGTATGGACCGGTTGAGCGAGCATGGACCTTATCTTCAACCAAGTGGTGCAGCTTGAGGATGGTCATCACACCCACTGTGACAGGTTGGTCATAAGGCAGACCAGTCTTTCCATCGCGGAGCGTCTGTTTGCCAAGGATAGGCAGCGGAATACCTTTTTCCTTTGCAAGTTCCTGCGCGGTTTCGAAGACCTTATCTTCAGCAACACGGCGGGTAATGCCATTCACTTCCATCCACAAACGTAAGCAGGCTGTGATCGCCACATCATCAAGTTTGGGATCATGAGCAACCTGACGGTCTTCGAGCAAGATTTCGTCGGGTTCGGTATAGCCTTTTTCGCGCAACCATTCACGGGCTGTCGCGCGATGCGCATATGCTGGGTCGTTCAGGCTGTAAACGTCATAACGGCGTTTATCCAACCACTGTTCCAGATACAGGCGACGGACTTCATCATCATCTTCAATGGTTGTTGGGTCATATTCTTGTTCTTGTAACCATTCCCATGCGCGGACGCCTGCTTCTTTCCAAGCTTGATCGACGATCCATGCACGTGCAAGTTCGGCTTCGATCTGTTCCTCGCTGGCACCATCAAAGACGGGAGTCACGGCGCGATACCCGAGACGCTTGGCAGCCCACCCAAGGTGAACTTCCAACACCTGACCAATATTCATACGACCAGGAACGCCAAGCGGGTTGAGAATGATATCGACAGGCACACCATTCTCGAGGAAGGGCATATCTTCTACAGGCACAACCTTGGAAACCACACCCTTATTTCCGTGGCGACCCGCCATTTTGTCACCCGCTGTGATCTTACGACGTTGAGCAACAGAGACACGAACCATCATATCCACGCCAGCAGCGAGGTCTGAATTCTCTTCACGGGTGAAGACCTTAACATCTACAACCTTACCGCGTTCACCATGGGGCATGCGAAGCGAAGTATCTTTCACATCGCGAGATTTCTCACCGAAGATGGCGCGCAACAAGCGTTCTTCAGGTGTGAGTTCCTTTTCACCCTTTGGCGTGATCTTGCCTACGAGAATGTCGTTTGGACCAACTTCCGCGCCTATCCGGATGATGCCATTTTCGTCGAGGTCTTTAATGGCGTCATCACCAACATTCGGGATGTCACGGGTTATTTCTTCAGGTCCAAGTTTGGTATCGCGGGCTTCGACTTCGTACTTCTCAATATGAACTGAAGTAAAGCGGTCTTCCTGAACCAGGCGTTCAGAGAGCAAAATAGCATCTTCGAAGTTACCACCCTCCCAGGAAAGGAAGGCGATCACTACATTCTGACCCAAAGCCAATTGACCATTATCAGTAGAAGAAGAGTCAGCGATGATGTCACCAGCCTTGATCAACTGCCCCTTCACTACAGAAGGACGCTGGTCGATACAAGTACTCTGATTGGAACGCTGATACTTGCGGAGCTGATACACGCGGTTGCCAGAACGCTTTTCTTTGACCGTGATCGTGGAACCGGTAACGGACACCACTTCGCCATCGGCTTCAGCAACAACGACCTGACCGGAGTCGATCGCGGCGTGGCGTTCCATCCCGGTGGAAACCAGTGGGACTTCAGGGCGAACTAGAGGCACAGCTTGCGCCATCATGTTCGAGCCCATGAGCGCGCGGTTGGCATCGTCATGTTCAAGGAACGGGATCAACGCAGCACTGATACCCACCACTTGATGTGGAGCCACATCCATGAAGTCGATTGTCTCAGCATTGGAGAACAAGAAGCCTGAGTGATAACGGCAGGAGATACGTTCGCGAGAGAATTCTTTCTTCTCGGTCAATGTGGCATTCGCCTGCGCGATCGTGTACTTATCTTCCGCGTCGGCAGAGAGGTAGGTAATGTCGTCTGAAATGTAAGGAACAATGGCGATTTCGCCATCAATACGTCCCAGTCGTTTTGCGATCTTAGAGTCGATCTCTGTACCTGATTTGAATAAAAGCTCTTCAGACTTCGGATCGTAAATATCTTCACGCAACGTACGACCTTCCAAAAGTTCACTGTCAGAAGGAAGGGATCGATACACCTTGCGATATGGGGTTTCAATGAAGCCGTATTCATTCACTCGGGCGAACGAAGCTAAACGACCGATCAAACCGATGTTTGGTCCTTCAGGCGTTTCAATCGGGCAGATACGTCCATAGTGAGAGTGGTGGACGTCACGAACATCGAAGCCGGCACGTTCACGGCGCAGACCACCAGGACCAAGCGCGGAGAGAGTACGCTTGTGGCGCAACTCAGCAAGCGGGTTGGTTTGGTCCATGAATTGGGAAAGCTGGGAGGAGCCAAAGAACTCGCGCAATGCTGCCACAACTGGGCGGATGTTGACGAGGGTCACTGGTGAGAGTTGTTCCTGATCACGGATGGACATACGTTCTTTAATCACGCGTTCCATGCGGCGCAAACCAATGCGGAGTTTGTTTTGTATCAACTCACCCACTGTCTTTACACGGCGGTTGCCAAGGTGGTCGATATCATCTGAACGCTCAGAACCATTGTTGATCTGGATCATACGGCGAATGAGGCGCAGGATATCGCTCTTCGAAACTGTACGATGAGGAATCGGAATATTTAGATCAAGTTTCTGGTTCAACTTATAACGACCGACACGTTCGAGATCGTAGTGGCGTTGGTCAAAGAGCTGTTCCTCAAGGAACTGACGGGCGTTGTCCAAAGTAGCCGGATCGCCAGGGCGCATTTTCTTGAAGAACTCGATCAGGGCGGCTTCGGCAATGGTGTGGTTTGTCAGATCCCAGTCAGGTTCCTGTTTAATAGTGGAAGCAATGAACATGCGCTCAGGATTGTTGTCCACATCCTTGAAGATGGAGAGAATCTCTTCATCGGTTCCATGCTTGATTGGAGAATCTTTGATGCCATCACTGACAGCTGCCAAAGCACGCAAGAACACTGTAATTGGTACGGTGCGTTTGCGGTTGAACTTGAGGATAATGTAATCTGACTTACGGGTTTCGAACTCCATCCAAGCCCCACGGTCAGGAATCAGCTTGGCCATGGAGAGCAGACGTCCCGTAGCGCGATCCGCAGGGGCTTCGAAGTACACACCAGGGGAACGGATCAACTGCGAAACAACGACGCGTTCCGTTCCATTGACAATGTATGTGCCCTTGTCGGTCATCTCGGGGAAATCACCGAGGAAGATATCCTGTTTAATGGGCTCAGGAACATCAGGACCAGCCAAAAGCACGGAGACATACAACGGGCTGGCATAGGTCAGGTCACGCTCTACGCATTCTTCAATGGTATGCTTGGGTTCACCAAACCAATATTTCAGCCCCCACTGTTGTGATTCGGGGCTGCGGCTCGGGAAAAACAATTTCATTCCCTTGTTATATGACTCAATAGGGGAAATTTCATGGAAAAGGTCTCCAAGTCCCTCTTTTTTGAGCCTTTCAAATGAATCCAATTGGACTTCGATCAGGTTGGGTAAATCAAGACTTACTGGGATACGTGCGTAGCTTTTCTGGGGCAAAGAAGATGCCATTCTTCTCTCCTAACGGTTTTGAATGACTATATAAACGATGAGAACTGTCCCGGATGGACAGCGACTAGATATTATAGCGAATTGAATATAAAAAGTCAAGAAATTTTGATTTTCATTTATTCACTTTTGTATTCAATGTTGTTTTTTCTGTTAGCCCAAAGTAGAAATGTCACCCGTTATCCAAGATAGAAATGTCCCCGCCCCGCGGGGCGGGGACATTTGCGTGGTTTTTGAAAGCACCGAATTTGCGCCAGGGATGGTCAGGAGC
>JBEBCV010000430.1:0-2540 GCA_041157505.1 Chloroflexota bacterium
GGTCGATGGCATCCAACACTTTCCCTTTTGCGCCAAGAGCTTCGATGATCTGATCCGCAGCAGACAATGCTCGTGATGATGTTCGTTCTAACGGCGTGAGCAAAAATGGCGCAGCATAGTAGAGCGTTCGTTCAGCATTTGCCAGCGAGAGTTTTTCCTTACCGCAAATGGGATGCCCGCCGATGGGGTCGAAGCGTTCGGGCAATTTCGACATCGCATCCACCACCAATCGTTTTGTGGAACCCAAGTCTATTACGATGCAGGTGTTGGGTGTGTATGCGGGTAACTTTTCAAGCAGAGTCAAAATCGCAGGCACTGGCGCGGAGAGGATTACCAGATCCGCTTCAGGGAGCAGTTTGGCAGGGTCGCTGTTGGCGTAGTCCACGATGTGTTGAGACAGAGCAAGCTCGAGCGTGGGAAGATGCGGGTCGATCCCATAGAGACTGGCGCATTTGCCGCGCAATCCCAATGCCAGCGAGCCGCCCATCAAGCCCAATCCGATGATGGCGATCTTGGACTCTGCGAGATTAAAGTCAGGCTGTGACATGGGAATTGACGAGTTTGCGGTCGACCGCTTCCGCTACCGCTTTGACCTGCTTCACCATTTTGGCAAAGGCTTCCGGTGTGAGCGACTGCTTGCCATCAGAGACGGCGCGCGCAGGATCTTGATGAACTTCAACGATGATGCCGTCGGCGCCAGCAGCGACACCTGCTTTTGCAATGGAAGAAACAAAAGCCGAGTCACCTGTGGAATGAGACGGATCGATGACAACAGGAAGATGTGTGAGTTTCTTGAGCACAGGCACAGCATTGATGTCGGTGGTGTTGCGTGTGGCAGTTTCGAACGTACGGATGCCTCGTTCGCACAAGATGACCTTGTGATTACCGCCGTTGAGAATGTATTCGCTTGCCATCAACATCTCTTCGATGGTGGCAGACATGCCGCGCTTGAAAAGCACGGGCGTGCGGGTTTCACCAAGTGCGCGGAGCAGATTGAAGTTCTGCATGTTGCGCGCACCAAGCTGAAAAATATCCACATATTTTTCCATCATGGGAATCTGCGAGACTGCCATCACTTCCACGACGATGGGCAAACCGGTCTTCTCGCGGGCTTCTGCCATGTATTCGAGACCTTCTTCGCCGAGACCCTGGAAAGCATATGGCGAGGTGCGTGGTTTGAACACGCCGCCGCGCAAAGCATTCGCACCCGCTTCTTTTACAGCTTGAGCGATCTCGAGAATTTGTTCGCGACCTTCCACCGAGCATGGACCGGCAATGATGGGCACTTCGGTACCGCCAATAGTGAAGCCATTGAACTCGAAAACAGAGTCTTGTTCATGAAATTGGCGTGAAGCAAGTTTATAGGGCTTGGAAATGCGCTGCACTTCAAGCACACCGGGGAAGGCTTCAAAGGTTTCTTTGAGGACGTAATGCCCGTCACCGACTGCACCAATGATGGTTTGTTCCACACCAAAGATGGGGTGAGCCGTAAGTTTGTGTCCTTCAACAGCCTTAATGACTGCGTCAATTTGTTCGCGCGGTGCGCCGGGTTGCATGATGATCATCATGGCGGTGGTTTCCTTTTTATTTTCTTAGGGCGGGGTTTTCCCGCCCAATATTTATGTTGCAGACAATTTCAAGGGCGAGGAGACCTCGCCCCTACGTGATTACGCCCAACCATGTTTCGCTTGCTGGTACGCGGATGAGACAGCCAGTTTGCGTCCCATCACTTGCGCGATCTGACCGACTTGTGTGACCATCTGCGCGAACTTTTCAGGCTTGAGCGATTGCTTGCCGTCAGAGACCGCCTTGGCTGGGTCTGGGTGGACTTCGACAATCAGACCATCGGCACCAGCGGCGATACCCGCACGAGCAATGGCGGCAACATAATCTGCATGACCTGTGGAATGGCTTGGGTCAAGGATGACGGGTAAATGAGTTAGATTCTTCAATACAGGAATAGCATTGATATCAGTCGTATTGCGCGTGGATGTTTCGAACGTCCGAATGCCGCGCTCGCACAACATCACACGGTTATTTCCCCCCGCCAAAATATATTCAGCAGACATGAGCAGTTCTTCGACTGTGGCGGAAAGTCCGCGTTTGAGCAAGACCGCCGTACGCGATTCTCCAATGGCTCGCAACAGGTTGAAGTTCTGCATATTGCGCGCGCCCACTTGCAGCACATCCACATACTTCACCATCACATCCAACTGCACCTGCGACATGATCTCAACCACAATGGGCAGACCGGTCTTTTCGCGCGCTTCGGCAAGCAGTTCGAGACCTTCTTCGCCTAAACCCTGGAAAGCATACGGGGATGTGCGCGGCTTGAAGACGCCTCCGCGCAACGCGCACGCGCCCGCCTCTTTCACAGCCATAGCTGTTTCAATGATCTGCGAGCGACTCTCCACTGAACACGGTCCCGCAATGACAGCGATCTCTTCCCCGCCTACAGTGAATCCGTCAATGGGCAGAATCGTATTCTCGGGGTGGAATTGACGCGACGCCAGTTTGTATGGCTGGGTAATGCGTTGAAC
>JBEBCV010000431.1:0-7301 GCA_041157505.1 Chloroflexota bacterium
CTCTTCGTGGTCGGCTGGGGTCCAGTTCAGTTTGCGGCGCTGGGTGGAGTTTTCAAAGGAGCATTCCAAAAAGATGAGAATATCTGGCTTGGTGATGATCTGCCACATTTGTTTTGCGTAAGAATGTTCCTGCGCGATGTGCCGACAGCGATAGCCGTGTTTTTCCAACCCTGCGATGAGCGTGGATTTGCCCGAACCGCAAGGACCCACAATGCCAATTAACGGAGAACTGCTAGAGTCACTGTCCATTATCGTGGAAGATCTTGTTTAACTGCTCTGGTCCACCAAGAATGGCAATGACATCGCCGGGGTGGATATCGGTTTTATCGGTGGGATGCATTTCAGAATGACCGTTCTTGCGGTGGAGTACGATGTTGAGGTGATAGTTATCTTCGATGTACCCAATGGTCTTATCAGCAAAGGGGGCTTTCTTTGTAACTGTAAGGCGGGCAAGGCTGAGAAGTTGACCTTCAACTGAGATCGGGTTGGTCACGTCTACTCCGGCTGCTGCGGCGGCAAAGACAGGCGCGGCCATTTCGGTGGCGCTAAGTGCAATGAAGGAAAATTGCTCTTGGAGGGCGTGTGCAAAGTCATCGTCAAAAATGCGGATGACCACTTGAATATTTGGATTGAGCGAACGCGCTTTGAGAGCTATCTGTAAATTCATTGAGTCATTCTGACTTGCCATGATGATGGTGCGTGCCTTTTTGATGTTGGCAGCTTCCAGAACGGAAGGGCGGGTGCCGTCGTCGTGAATGACGGGAACCCCTAGTTCTTTTATAGTGTTGACGGTATCGGCATCAGCATTGAATTCGATGACAACCAACGGTTCGCCCATCTCATGCAGTTTAAGCGCAACGCGATAACCAAGGTGCCCGAGCCCGGCAAGTATGATGTGATCTTGCATGGTGGATGCGACAGCCATTTCCCATTCCTTACTACGTGATTTTCGATTGAAGAATAGACTTCCAAAATCTGCCAAGCCTTGGGCAAGCACGCTCAAACCTATGACCGGCATAAGGAAGTGAAATATTTGAAGGAGAATATGATGTGGAAATTCGCGGTTGGCAGGCTGCAAAAATGTGGCGATGAGAACAATGTAAATCGACTCAGCTAGGCTGTAGACAGGTTCGTTTAACTTTTGCGAAAGGTAATGATACAGAAATCCACCGCCTATGATGGCAAATGAGAACCAAAACAGCGGGGTACGAAATTCCCGTAAAAGGATGGCTGTATCACGTATACCAGCCTGTATATGGCGCCAGCGATGTTTATCGATGAAGGGGTTTTTCTTATGCATTGATAGGCAGGCGTACGACCATTCGACGCACCTCATCACCAGCTCGCGGGGTGACACGCAGCACTAGCACACTTATATCGTCTCCTGGGCGGTTATCATCCAAGCGGACGGCTTCAGCGAGCAGGGTATCTGCCAGTTGTTGTGGAGATGGTTCCTGTTCTTCCAACACAAAGCGAAGGGTCTGGCGTACATCCATTGGGGTCCCGCGTCGTTCTCCAGCATGGCTGATCCCATCGGAGAAGATGACAACGGTCAGACCAGGTTCAATGGTCAATTCTGTGATGAGTGGACGCACATTACGGGAAGTTCCCAGCGAGATACTTTCTTCGGTGTGGGGTTCGATCTCTTCGCCCCGGCAAATGAACATCGGAGCGGGATTGTTGCGGGTGAGGACAATGGTCTTGCTGTGCAGGTCTACAGAGGCGATATTGAGGGTACAGGTCACTTTACCCGCTCGTTCGGTAAAAAGGGCATCTGAGGCAGCGCGGGCAGCTGCTCCATCGCGTACCCCTTCAGCGATCAGGCTGATGACTTTGCGAACCACCATCATTGAAACGGCTTTTGCCCCGCGTCCGCTGGTTTGACCATCGGCAAGCACAACCGATAACCCGCCAGTGGGGCGCTCGATCACTTCGAGCGTGTCCCCGCTTTCGGAAACCGCATATTTGTTGACCTTCGCGACCGCGATTTGGATTTCCATGCAAAGGATTTTACATCGAATTCGCCTTGACGTCACTGCCTCCCGCATATATAATCAGCGGGCTTAACAAAACTAATCCAGACGGGCGTGCGCCCGTCTGATGTATGTATAAAGGAGAACGTTTCATGACCCCACATCCAAAGCGCAAACACTCAAAGGGACGCCGGGATCGCCGCCGCTCTCAGGATGCTTTGAGCGCTGCCAACCTCGTAACCTGTTCCAACTGCGGAAACAAGCGCCTGCCGCATGTTGTCTGCCCGAACTGTGGCTATTTCAAGGGACGCGAAGTTGTTCAGGTCAAAAAAGAAAAGAAATCGGCTGAATAATCGCAACGGGTCGTGAAACTCACGACCCGTTTGTGTTTAAGTATGAAGTTTATAAGGGGGCTATTCTGAAGCACCGTCTGCACTTAGGCATGAAGGTGGAGTTGGCACTTCGTTCCCAAATCGTTCAGAGACCCAGATAATGGCATTCAGCAGGGTGGAGTTGAGCTGCTCACCGATATACTGACGATATTCCGCATCACTCAGCGGACGGTTCACAATTCCGCAAGCGATGTCATACCAATCCACTTTTTCCAAATTCCATTGAATCAGCTGCCCATCCGCGCTGGAGGAGATCAGGATGGTGTCTGAAAGGAAGATGACGTTATAAACGGCTGTATCGCTGCCTGTGAGGGGTGTCCCGATTATTTGTGGTTGACAGGTGTCTTTATCCCATTCCTTTGAGCAGCGGGCTGCGTCGAATTGCCAGAGCAGAACGGTGTTGTTATTCGTTGCGCTTGCCATCCAATCTCCGCTGGGGCGGAAGGCAACCGCTTCCATGCTTTCGTTCAATCCAAGCACGGGCGGCGTGTGTTCTCCGCTGTTCACATCCCAGACCAGCAATGTTTTATCGTCACTCGTGGAAGCCAAAAATTCAGGATATTTTGGGTTGGGTGTGATCAAGTTGACCGCAGAACCATGCCCGGTGAGCAAGTTTGCGGTGGGGATGGTGACTGGATTGGTTAAGGGGTAGGAAAAAATATTGGTTGAGTAACCAGCTACAAATAAGCTTGAACCGGAATCATTGAAGGTCAGCGTATAAACGCCATCCTCATGTTTTATGGGGTCTGTGAGCAATTTGTGCGTTGTGGTATCCCATATTTTGACGGTTTGATCGAAACTGGCTGAGGCGAGCCAGCGATCATCTGGGCTGAAGGCAAGGGACCAGATCTCAGAAGCATGAGCATTGTTGATCTTCCAAAGTTCTTTTCCGGTTTGCGCATCCCAAATACGAATGGCATTGTCTGTATAGCCTGACGATGCCAGCCATTTATTATTGTTGCTATAAATGAGAGAGAGTACACCACCTGCATGATTTAGTTCTCTTTCATTGCTAAGTTCGCTCCCATCGAAATCCCAGATATGTATATAGCCAGAAAGATCGGCAGCAGCGAAATGTTTACCATCGGGGGAAACCGCCATTGCCCAAACCGCACTATCCAGTTTTTTGAAGGGAGTGCCAAGCTGGCTGGCTTGCTCCACGTTCCAAAGGATCAAGGTTTTATCTGAACTGCCCGTCGCGAGTTGTGAGCCGTCTGGGCTGTAAGCGGCTGCCCAAATGGAATTGGAATGACCTGTGAGAGAATCCATTAACTCAAGTTGCCAGGTTTGGTCTTCGTTCTGAATGGGCTGCCAGATACGCACTGTATTGTCCCAACTGGCGGATGCGATTTGACCAGTCTTCGGATTGAATGAGACGCTACTCACTGTATTGATGTGACCACCTTCATTCCCTCCTACAGACCTTGCAAGTAAGGCACCTGAAGCGGTATCCCACAGCTATACGCGATGGTCTGTGCTGCCAGAGGCGAGAAGGGTTCCATCGGTATTAAAAGCAACACCGCGAATATCCGTTTCGCCGTCACCGTTTAGTATGCAAACAGAGTCTTCATTTGTCTCTGCGTCTCCAAATGCACATGCGTGAAACTTGGTTTCCTTGGTTTTCAGATCCCAGACAGTTATATTTCCATCTTCACTGCCAGCTGCCAACATGTCGTTTGCAGGAGAAATGGCAATATCCAGAATTCTCACAGTTTCATCTTCGGTTGGAATGTTGAATATAATCGCTTCATTCTTTTTGCCTGTGGAAGCATCCCAAAAGGTGATCTGAGAGCCGGCAGAGATGGCGATAAATTCACGTCCATTCAGTTTTACAAACTCCAGGTTGCGGGCTTTATTATCAATGTCGAACTCCAAAATCGGTTCACAACAGGTTTCAGAGTTCCACACAAAGATCTTCTTTTCGTCTCCCACAGCGGCGAGGCGTTTGCTATCTGGGCTGAAGGCAACCCCTAAAAGACGCTGGGTTCCACCGCTGAATTGTTGACTGGCAATCGGACTTTCATTGGATGTTAGGTCCCAAACAGTAACAATGCCCGAATCGTTGATGGCATTTCCCGTTGCCGCAACCCAATGTCCATCTGCGCTGAACGATATGGAACGAATGTCGCCTTCATGAGCACGCAAATAGGTATCAAGTTGCGGAACGCTGTTGATACTGGTGACCAGACTGCCGAGTCTTGCCGGGTCTGAATCTCCCAGCGTATCCGCAATGTAATTTGACTCAAGACTGAGCAACAGGGAAAGATCGGGCTGAGTGTCTACAAAATTGATGGATTGCGCTGCCAATTGACTGGCAAGAGCCTGCTGGCTTTTTCGCACGGCTTCCACACCACCGAATACAGCTGCAATTGCCAGCAAAATGGATACAACCAACGCTGCGCTGACACCGATCAACGTATTACGCTGACGGCGTGTGGCATCCTGTCGACTCGCGAAAATATATTCATTTTGAAGCGGTGTCGGATGTGGGACTTTGGCTTCAGAACTTTTCGAAAGCCATAATTCAGCATCTTGCAATTCACTTCCGCGCAAGAGATAGCTTGGATCTTGCTTTTTGGTGTTCCATTCATTGGAACGTTTCAAAAGAAATGTATGTTGCTTTACCCAATCGAGGTCGGTATCTATTGCCTCGAGCAATTTCTGCATGGCAATTTTGGGATCATCTGTTTCTCGGTAAAAGATCCAATTCAATGATGCCAATTCAGGGGGAGATAATTTCGGGTCCACATTCTGGTGGATGATCGGGAAAAGACGCTTGTTGTATTCAACCGCGATCTGCAATTCTTTGCGGCACTCGTTTGAGATCACCCAATCGGGGCTGAGGATAAAAATGACAGCATTCGCTGCTTCGATCCCCTTGCGGATCTCATCTTCCCATTTTGAAGAGGGGGGAATGTTATTCCAATCCACCCAGAGTCGTTCGGCGGGGTAATTATTCTCCGCTAATGACTTAATAAATTCTTCTGTAAACTCCTTGTTCCGGCGGGAATAAGAAATGAAAAGCTCTGTCATGATGGATCTCCTTGAAGCATGGTATGTTGTGAGGGGAGCTTTAGGCTGTTTTTGATTATTAATTCAAAAAAATTTTGCAATGATATTGCAATTTTACACTACCAAGGCGTGACCTTATTTGCAAATTTGTGTTTAATAGCCATGCCTAACAATGCTGTAAATATTCAAAGAACCATTAAAGTTAGCCTCAAGGAGAAGGAATGAAATTAGATCTAAAGACCACAGCCTTTGTTTTCCCGGGACAGGGTTCCCAAGCCGTTGGAATGGGAAAAGCTCTTGCTGAAGAACAATCCATAGCCCGTGATACCTTTGCCGAAGCAGATTCAATCCTTGGTTTTGCACTTTCCAACCTTATGTGGAATGGACCTGACACCGACTTAAATGACACAGTCAACACCCAGCCCGCTCTCTTCGTCCATTCCATTGCCTCGTTCCGCACTTTTACCCGCCTCTTTCCGGATCTCGAACCTGCTGCTGTTGCCGGGCATTCTCTTGGTGAGTTATCGGCTCTGACTGCTTCTGGAGCTTTATCCTTCGAAGACGGTTTGCGGCTTGTCCGCAAACGTGGCGAATTGATGAAGCGCGCTGGTGAACTTGCACCCGGAAGCATGGCTGCCATCCTCGGGGCCGATATTCCTACCCTTGATAAAGTCTGTGCGGAAGCAAGCACTGGAGATGAATTGGCTCAGGTTGCGAACGACAATTGCCTAGGGCAGGTCGTCATCTCTGGTGCGAAAGCTGCCGTGGAGCGCGCCATGGCAGGTGCAAAAGCCGCTGGTGCCAAACGTGCGTTACCGCTCGCTGTATCCATTGCGGCACACTCACCGTTGATGAGTTCCATTCAGGAAGAATGGAATCAAGCTGTGGATGCCGCTTTGATGAACCAGCCGAAGATTCCGGTCATTGGAAATGTCCACGCCTCCGTGCTCAAAACTGCAGACGATGCCCGTGCCGATATCAAAGCCCAAATGCAGTCCCGCGTGAAGTGGACGGATAGTGTGAAGGTTATGAGTGACATGGGTGTCAAGTCATTCGTTGAAGTGGGGACGGGTTCTGTTTTGGGCGGATTGGTGAAACGTATCGCCAGTGAAGCGGTCAGTTATCCGCTTGGGAACCCGCAAGATTTCGCGGCGCTGGAATAACCAAGTTTGAATTGCAAAGTGGCAGTTGCTTTCCGGTACAATAAAGCGACTGCCACTTTTTGATTCAGGACCTTCCATGAAAAAGAAACTTGCCCTTTTCCTGATCTTTGCTTTTATTGTTTCCTGCGCTCCATTGGATCTTGATACACCTTATGTGCCTGTTACGCAAATTTCCTTTTTTGCCAGCGATACCCCTGCACCTTTCATCGTTCCAGTGACAGAAACGCCGCAGATCATTATCCCAGTCACTGAAACTCCCCTGGTTGAACAACCTGTTTTGGCTACCGATACTCCTATGCCAGTCTCAACCTGGTGGGAGGTTTATTTCACCAACCCGCTGACTATCAACGATCCGAATAACCCAACGGGCTCTGTGGAAGAAAAATTGATTACATTGATCAATACCACACAGACAAGTATTCATATTGCTTCATTTGAGTTCAACCTGCCACGCGTAGCCGATGCGTTGATCGCAGCCAAAGCCCGTGGCGTGGATGTACGCTGGGTCACCGACGATGAGAACGGGTTGGAAATAGATGGCAACGAGAACCGGGGGCAGTTCACCCGTCTGATGGCGGGCGGAGTGGAGATTAAGGATGACGCGCGGTCTGCTTTGATGCACAATAAATTCTGGATCTTCGACCGTCAAACCACATGGACCGGATCCACCAATATCACTGTCAATGGGATCTATAAGCAGAATAATAATGTGATCGTGATCCACTCACCAGAAATCGCTTCAATTTATGAGCGCGAATGGG
>JBEBCV010000432.1:0-6792 GCA_041157505.1 Chloroflexota bacterium
GTGATGCCGCTTATTCCATGCAGTTGGCATCCCGCAAACGAGAATTGCATGAACTGGCATTCAACGCCATGGAAGAGCTTTATCAAAATGATCTCGAACCGTATCATGGTGAATTGGCGTACCATGCTGAAAAAGGCGAGCTAAAAGAAAAAGCCTTGCTTTACCTCACCCTTTCTGGCAACCATGCAATGCATGCCTTTCAAAACCGCCAAGCTATTGACTACTTTTCCCGCGCTCTTGTTGTTCTGCCCCCATACGATCCGCATACTGAATTTGAACTACTCATCAAACGAGTCGAATGTGCTTACAATCTCGGTGATTCCACTTCTCAGCTAAATGATCTCGACCGCCTTGATGAGCTGGCAAGGTCGCTGTCAGATAGTGCTCTACTTGCCCGCGTATTCATTCGTCGTGCATTTCGTTCTTCCATCGTGGGAGATTACGGTGAAACCATCCAATTTGCCACCCAAGCCCGTGACCTTGCCCAATCTGTAAATGACACAACTACTTTGCTCTCGGTGTATATCGTCTTACCCGATGCACTCGCCCATATTGGAAAACCAGAAGAAGCAAAACAATCCGCTTTAGACGGAATTGAATTAGCCCGCAAGATCCATAACCGCAGTAAAGAAGCAAGTGGTCTTAGCGCTCTTGGTCTTGTTACACTGGAAATGGAAGGACATCTGGCTGCACAGAAATACCAAGAGCAAGCACTAGCCATCGCTCGCGAAATAAAGGACCGCTACCTTGAAGGCAAACTTCTGAATAACCTTGCGCTCTCCATGGTATCTCAAGGTGATTATCACATTGCCCGTGAATACTTCTTGCAAGCGCTTAGTATATTTCAGGAACAGGGGAATCAATCTGGCAAAGGAGTGGCATATGCCAATCTTGGCTGGCTTTCGTCCATATTAGGCGATTACGGCAAAGCTATGGAATATTACGAACATGCTCTCAGCCTTGCCCGTGAGCAAGGATCCCGGATTGCTGAACTTTACACGTACGTCAACTTAAGCGCATCCGCTGGCGGGCAAGGCAAAAGTGCTGAAGCAATAGATTGGGCGAAGAAAGCACTGGACTTTTCCATTCAGGTCAAAGACCGAACTGCCGAAGGTTGGGCATATTTTTATCTTGCCCATGCCCAACTGCTGACCGCACAATATCCCAAAGCTGTTGAAAACTTTGAAAAAAGCATTTCTGTACGCAGCGAAGCAAACGCTCAGGAACTAATCATCGAATCACGCGCGGGGTTGGCTGATGTGTATATGGCATTGAAAGACCGGGCATCGGCGGAAAAAGAAGCGCAGCAGATCCTTACATACATGGAAACCGATCCTGCCTTTGAAGGCGTTGAAGAGCCGCTTCGTATTTATTTATCGATCGCTAATGTCCTTGAAAAAACAAAAGACCCACGTATCAGCTCGGTTCTGCAAAATGCAAATCAATTGCTGAATACGCAGGTCTCAAAATTGCGTTCTCAAGAAGCACGCCAAATGTTTGTTGAAAATGTCCCCTGGCGGCGATCTTTAAGAAAAATGATTACCAAACAATCAACTTAGGTTTGACCAATTCCCGGGTCACCATCTGAAAGTTCTATTGTGTCATCAACAATGGGTCCGGTGAAATAATAGGGTTTACCATCGCTATTGTTATCCAGGATAACAACTTGTTTGCTGCCTAAACCCACGATTTTCACCTTGTATGGTTGGTTGATATAGCTGTTGCCCTTCTTAATTGCGAAGTTATTTAACCATGTGATCGTTTTGCCATCCGACATGGTTGTGGGTAATTCATCCACACTTAGTTTTTCGACATCATATTCGCCATCATCGACAATATCGATATCAACATCTTTTTCATTGGATTTTTGTGTCTTAATCTTAAATTTCCGGTTGCTTTGCTTTTCCACTTTCCCTGGCACTACAACTTTATTTGGCATCGTATTCTCCTTTTCCTCAAATTAATTTTGCCGATTATACTCCGGCGTTCTTATCAATCTTATAATACAACTTTTTTACAACATTTCACGTGCCGCAGCCAAACCCGATAAATATGCACCATGGACTGTGCTGGGATACTCTCGCGAAGTTGCCTCACCAGCAAAATACAATTTGTCATCCACAGGTTCAAAAAGAGCGTCGTAATCTTCTCCGCTTGCGAACGGGGGAATATGCGAATATGCGCCCAATGCAAATGGGTCCTTTCCCCAACGTGTGATCAAAACACCAATTGGCTCAGGGACGCTTTCACCAAACATCACCTGCAAAGTCTTCATCGCGCCTGCCACGATCACATCATCGCTTAAATTCTCTAATGCAAACCCTTTATCACCACCATGGAACGCCATAAGCACTGGTTCACCTGTGAAGGGAACAAAACTAAGCCAATCACTCCATTCACCAAGTACATCACCTAAATAGCTGATAGTCTCCACGTTCTCATCCCAAAACACTTCAGGGAATCTCAAATAGACCTTATTAAGGACGCCCATAGCGAGTTTTTGGATTGCAGATTGTTTCGATTCAGGAAGTGGCGGTTCAAACTTAACCGATGCCTGCTTTAACACCCCAAGCGGAAACGTGACCACGGCTTGGTCTGCCACAAAATCTCCCGCTGTAGTTTCAACCACCACCCCATCATCCCCATATCGGATGGTTTTAACCACCGTCTCCAAACGGATATCCAACCCTTTCGCTAATACATTGGTGATTTGGTTGTATCCGCCCGGAAAAATAACTTCCTCACCTCCGAATTCCTCATCCTGATCCCATTCCCAGAGAGAGAGATCATTCATGTCCGCGCCATATTCCAGCGATGTTCCAAGATAAGCATAATAATTTAATCGGCGAATTTGTTCGTCTGAAAGATCATACTCACTCAGCACTGCGTCAAAAGCATCTTGTAAAGATGTATCACTCTCCGTTTCCTCCTGCATCAACGCAACTTCTTCATAAATTTCTTCAAATAAAGACTCGGTTTCTTCCCATTCCACATCAGAATGTTCGCTTCCATCAGCATTGAACATAATGCTATTTTCATCATCAGTGGGTACTGTCTTTACCCCGAACTGTTTTGCCAATTTGGTAATAGGATTCCCATTTACACCATGAATCCATGAAGCACCCAGATCCAATGGAACACCCAACGATGAATCTGTCCACATACGTCCGCCCACCCGGTTGCGTGCCTCAAGAATGATGACACTACGTCCCTGCTCGGTCAAAGCTCGGGCAGCTGCAAGACCAGCAATTCCGGCACCCAAAACAAGCACACTTGCACTGGTTGACAAGGGATCTGTCATAATTTCACTCTCCTCATTTGGGGTTAAGAGACCACAAGAAAGCGCGATTGCTGAGGCGGTTCCGAAGGTCGCTGCTTTTAGAAAATCTCGCTTGGTTATTTTATTTTTCATTGTTGGCTCCAAAGACTCTGTTATGTAAAAATAAGGCGATCATTGCCCCTAAGTTATCAAATAAGAATACATCTATTAATGATGCTCGACGTCCCGGCACAAAAGATTGGTGAAATTCATCCGTCAGCGCATAAAAAACCGTCAGAAACCATGCCAACTTGTAGTTGCGATGTGGAAGTGCTCGCAAATATGCCAACGCCAATAGCCCATACTCAAATGTATGGGCAGATTTTTTAACAACATACTCCCAGCTGCCAAAATCAGGTAATTCATTGCGAGACCGCGAAGAGAAGGCAAAAATGACGATCATCAAAATCAGGGCGGGACCCCATCGCGGTACAATATCAAAGACTTTACTCATGAGAGGTTTCATTGATCGGTGATGTAATTTTACGGAAGGATGATGCGTGGCTGAAGTTCACTCAACCACGTCGCGTGATTGTAACCGAGAAGCTGGAAGATGTCCGCAAAGGGCTAGGGGAAGTAGAAAGACTCGTGGAAGAAAACGGTTGGACAGCCGCTGGGTTCGTCAGTTATGAAGCCGCACCAGCATTCGACCCAGCTTTGAAAGTCATCCCATCGCAAGGATTCCCACTCTTGTGGTTTGGGCTTTACGACTCCGTCCAAATCATTGATGAATTGGAAGAAATTTCTAATCCATTACCAGTGGAATGGATGCCAGATACCGAACGTGAAACCTATAACACCGCCATCGAAACCATCAAAGACCGGATTGCACAGGGAAAAACTTATCAGGTCAACTACACCATGCGCCTGTCAGCCGACCTTGAAACAAATAAACAGAGTGAAACAAACTTAAGCGCATGGCAACTGTTTACCCACCTCGCCCATTCTCAAAACAAGTACGCTGCATTTTTAGATATCGGTGATTGGGCGATCTGTTCGGCCTCGCATGAATTGTTCTTCGATCTTGATGGTGACATCATCACGGGGCGCCCGATGAAAGGGACGGTTAGGCGTGGTCGAACCATGGACGAGGACAAGTCTCTATTTAATTGGCTACGCGCAAACACGAAAAACCGCGCTGAAAATGTGATGATCGTAGATATGATCCGAAATGACATTGGGCGAATTGCTCAAATGGGAAGTGTTCACGCCCCTGAACTGTTTACCATCGAAAAATACCCTACCCTGTTTCAGATGACGTCCACGGTTCAGGCTACAACTCATGCTTCTGTGATGAACGTATTTACAGCGTTGTTTCCTTGTGCATCCATCACGGGAGCACCAAAGGTCAGCACCATGAATATCATCGCTGAATTGGAGAACAGTCCGCGAAAGATATATTGCGGGAGCATTGGGTACATTGCGCCGGATCGAAAAGCGCGTTTCAATGTGGCGATCCGCACTGCTTTGGTGGATAAGGAAAACGGCAAAGCAGAATATGGTGTCGGCGGTGGCATTGTATGGGACTCAACGTCTACAGATGAGTATGGCGAAGCCTTGCTCAAAGCCCGCATCTTGACCGACCCACCCCAAAAAGATTTTTCTCTCTTTGAAACCTTGCTTTGGACGCCGGAGGAGGGATACTTTCTTCTGGACCGTCATATTGCACGTATGTTGGATTCTGCACATTATTTTGGCTTCAATACAGAAAATATTGAAGATAAATTTCAAAAAGTCGTGAGAGAGTTAAATTTCCGTGCAGACTCACCAAAACGAATAAAGGTATCGATGAATTCGCATGGAAACCTTTCAGGAGAGGTCAACGACTTTCATCCAAGTGACAAAGTATTTAAAGTTTGTCTAGCAAAAGAACCTGTCAACTCCATGGATCGTTTCTTATTCCATAAGACCACGAAACGAGAAATGTACGAAAAAGCGGCAATCGCAGGTTTCGATGATGTGCTTTTGTATAATGAAAAAGATGAATTGACCGAGTTCACAATTGGTAATTTGGTCGTAAAAATGAATGGTGAATTTTTTACCCCGCCCATTGAGTGCGGTCTGCTGGCTGGCACCTATCGAGCAGACCTAGTAGCTTCCGGCGAGGTAAAGGAACGGGTACTAAAAATCCAGGATCAGGCGGAGTTTGAGGCGATGTTCCTCGTCAATTCCCTTCGGAAATGGGTTCGGATAAAGATGAAATAACAGTCCTTTTTCCCCCTGCGATTTTTGTTATAATACCGCACCGAGTAAAACATCAGAAAGAAAAGAGGAAAGTATGTATATTGATCCCGGTTCAGGCGGAATGTTATTCCAGATACTTGCTGTTGCGTTTGGCGTAATCTCAGGTACGGTGCTCATGTTCTCTGGGCGTATCAAAATGATGATTGCCAAATGGCGCCGTTCCATGCGCAAAGAAGATCAAACAGAAACAACCGCTGAAAATAATTCTGAACAAAAATAAAGAAACCTTAGGTGACAGTCACTCAACAAAGTGGCTGTCACCTCATTTAGGTACTCATGCGAACACTAATCATTGGTCTCGACGCGTTCGACCCCACATTTTTCGAAAAACTGCACTCGCAAGGTAAGACCCCCAATCTTGGTAAATTACTTGAGGCTGGCGGATATTCGCGCTTCCGCGTATCTGACCCACCGCAAAGCGAAGTTTCCTGGACAAGCATTGCCACAGGCATGAACGCAGGTGGGCATGGAATGTTCGATTTTGTTCATCGTAACCCTGCCAATTACAGCCTACAAGTTTCTCTGCTGCCAACCCAGAAGAATTTGCTTGGTCTTCAATTCGTTCCCCCATACAACGCTCAAACAATTTTTGACGAGGCTGTGCAAGATGGCTTCCCCGCTACATCCATGTGGTGGCCTGCCACCTTCCCAGCCAAGTTGGCATCTCCGGTTCAGACCATTCCTGGGCTTGGAACGCCAGATATTCTCGGTCGCTTAGGGGTTGGAACGCATTTTTCAATTGACGATCTTCCCTCCGATCCTGAACGCAAAACCGCTGTCCGTAAATTGATAAAGAAAGGTGCCAATAAATTTACTGGCACGCTTGAAGGACCCGCCAAGAAAAATGGCACAGTTAATATTGATTTCGAATTTGAAGTTAACGACAACACTGCCACACTCATAGTTGCAAAGCAAAAGGTAACACTCAAAATCGGCGAATGGGGCGAGATCGTGGAACTGCCGTTCTCTGTTGGCTTTGGTATGACCGTCAAAGCGATCAGCCGTGCTATTCTCACAAACCTTAATCCCATCTCGATCTACTTCCTGCCATTGCAATTGCATCCATTGGGTTCACCATGGCCTTATGCCACACCAAAAAATTTCATTCAAGATCAGTGGAAGAAGAACGGTCCGTTCCTAACTTTGGGATGGCCACAAGATACGACCGCCCTCAACGAGGGACTTATTAACGACGATCAGTTCCTAAAACTCTGTGAAATGATCGACGC
>JBEBCV010000433.1:0-2721 GCA_041157505.1 Chloroflexota bacterium
TGATGACGATCTTTTGATCTTTGGCGGGAAGTTTGTCGAGATTCTTGAGCAAGTCACGGATCGGGATATTCACAGATCCCATGATGTAACCAGTACCTTCAATTTCAGAGGGTTCGCGCACATCGAGAATGAAGGGCGGATTTTCAACAAGCATTTCATTGAGCTTGTCAGATTTGATGCTGTAGAAACCAGCGTCGGCGGGGAGGTTGGCGAGGAAGGTGCCCATCTCGCTAACGAGACCAGAGACCGGTAAGCCAGCGCCTTTCCAGGCATTGAGACCACCCGCGAGGTTGACCACATCGGTGTAACCCATCAGGCGCAGAGCCATCAGAACCATGCTGCCACGATGACCAGAAGCACACAGGACGACGATGCGGGCATCTTTATCAGCAGGGACCTGGTCCATGTTGGCGAAGAAGTCGCTGAACGGCAGGTTGATCGAGCCTTCGATGTAGCCGTCTTTGTCCCATTCAGCCTTGGTGCGGACGTCGATGATGGTGGGGAGTTCAGCGCCGGTGAGTTCTTCAGCCAGTTTGTCTGACTTGATGGTGTAGAAACCTTCAGGCAGGTTGACGAAGAAATCGTTCAGCATATCGAACAGGGGCTGGTCAGCAATGATCGGGGTGCTGATGGCAGCTGGAGCTTCGGGCAAAGAGCCGGTAACGAGCGGGAGTTCGGCTTTCTTCCATGCACCGATGCCGCCGCCAAGGTTGCGGACGTTGGTATAGCCCAACATCTTGAGCGCAGCCATGACCATACCGCCGCGATGACCAGAGGCACAGGTCACTACGATGGGTTCATCAAGACCGGGGAGTTTATCGAGGTTGTTGAGAACATCACGTACAGGGATGTTAATGGAGCCTTCGATATAACCATCGGTTTCCAATTCAGATGCTTCGCGCACATCGAGGATGAACGGGGCATTGTCGACCAATTCTTCGTTCAACGCGGTCACTTTGACGGTGCCAAAGCCTTTGTCGGCGGGCAGGTTGGCAGCCAGGTCAGTGAAGAGCGCCAAAACGTCGGGTCCGGTTTCGACCACAGGGGCTTCGGTAACGACTGCTTCTACAACAGCTTCTGTCGCTTCAGCAACAGGTTCTGCCGTGGCAGGTGCGCCGCATGCTCCAAGGACCATACTGAGCGCCAGGAACAGGGCTAAAAACATTTGGAATTTCTTAGACATTTTCTTCTCCTTATTGAAGAATTATTTTTGGTTAGCAAGCGCACTAGGGCAGCTTGTGACATCCAGAGCAGCTATCGTTCGTAAATTCAAGATGACTTTCAGGCACGATGGGGGAGTTGCGAATTCCTTCTTCGTGGCATGAGACACACGAGTCCGTGACCAGGTTTGCATGCTCCGCAGGTTGCGGCATGGCAGCGAGGAACATCTCTACGGGTCCGGGGATCGCGTTGACGATCACATTCTGATTGGCAGCCAGTTCTGTTTCCTGCACTTTATCGGCGGTGAGGAAAATTTCCGGGTTGCCGTGACAGGCTTCACAGGTCGCATTTTGAGGCGTGAAGCGTTGAATGTTGTGTGGTGTCGCGTACACCCAGGTCGGCAGAGAGTCGAAGTTCGTCAGCAGGTTCTCGCCGTAGAACTCATAACTGGTCGTTGCCACTGGCACATGCCGAACCGGAACGTATTTGTAAGGGCGGTCTTCACTTTGCAGCGGATTGCGTCCAATGAAGAAAGTAGTGTAGGTTGCTTCCGTCTCAAAGAACGGCTTTCCACTCGTTTCACTGATCGCCACATGACAACCATCACAACTGGTGTAGGTCACCGAATGGCAGACCTGACATGAGATCTCAGCGCCATCGCCATGTTGGGTGTGCATATCAATACCATCTGCGCCACTGGCAACTTTTGGATGGCAGTCTGTGCATTTGGGATCTTCAGCACCGCTCAAACGGTGGTCAGCAGATGCGGTTTCTTCGGTCATACCGTGCAGGTCTGCGCCTTCATGGCATTTCACACAACTCATGCGCGCTTCGCGGAAGTGAACATCACCTGTAATGCCTTCATTCTTGCCGAGGAACTCATTGCCCACACGGCTGCCGTGACAAGCTGTACATGAACGCGTCATTGGCGGGGTGGCTTCGAAGACATGTCCACTGAACAAACCCCCGCCTACATTTTTCGGCTGACTTACATGACATTCACCACAAGTCGTGTGGCAGGTGGCGCAATGATTGCCGAACATTTCATCCAAAGCGGGATGGTCTTCAGGGATATTTCCATTGCGGGTATTGATCGCCGTCCAATAACCAGCTTGGGTATTGTGCAAACTGTTCGGGTAAGCTGCAACTTCTTCTTCGTGACATTCACCGCAAAATTCTTGCGGTTGCGCGCTCGGGCTGATGATCATTCCAGCATGAGCTTGTTCTTTATCTGCGACATTCGTGCCGTTATGGCATTGAATACAAGTCAGCTCGCCATGATCGGTCTGCGAGAATGTTTCGTTATCAACTAAAACTTTTTCCCAAGGCTCCAACGGAGCCACATCGCCCCCTCAGCCAACCCCTTTGGATTCGGATTCTGCTTCCACAACGGGAGCCGCTGTTTCGATGAGACGCTCCTTATTTGTGTGGCATGCGATACATTCTCCCGCCTCAGGCGCAGACGTTGGAACTGGTTCTGTTGCTGTAAGTGTCTCAGCCGCTGTGGGGGATTCGGCATTCGCAGTTGCACAGGCTGTGAGCAGTACCATTCCCACAAAG
>JBEBCV010000434.1:0-3519 GCA_041157505.1 Chloroflexota bacterium
TGCCT
The DNA here is from genome assembly GCA_041157505.1 of Chloroflexota bacterium. Lineage (GTDB taxonomy): Bacteria > Chloroflexota > Anaerolineae > Anaerolineales > Villigracilaceae > Villigracilis. The sequence goes on from JBEBCV010000434.1 coordinate 6, forward strand.
TCCATGTGACGGCTCCACATGAGCATGGTGCTGGTGGCGCGGCGGCTATTCGTATGGCGTTGGAATCTGCCAGAGCGAATGTTGATGAAGTTGGATACATCAATGCTCACGGAACGGGTACATCCTTGAATGATCAGGCAGAGACGCGTGCAGTTAAAACGGCGTTTGGTGAGTTGGCTTATAAAGTGCCGATCTCATCCACAAAATCAATGACTGGGCATATGATGGGCGCGACTGGTGCCTTGGAAGTTGTCTTCTGTGTCAAGGCCATCAACGAAGGTATTTTGCCGCCGACTATCCATTATGAGACCCCTGACCCTGAATGTGACCTGGATTACATCCCGAACAAGGCACGTGAGGCAAATATCTCGCTGGCGATCAGCAACGCCTTCGGGTTTGGCGGTCACAACGCTGTGCTGGCGATCCGGAAATATTCTTGATTTTTTCTTGTGATTTGAGAATATCCGTGCTATAATCCGCCCTCGCGTATATTGGAAACCTATTCAAAAAGTAAGGAAGACGGAAATGGCAGACCTAATTAAAGCCGTAGAGGCAAAAGACAACGAGAAGATCCCCCAGCTTGCTGCTGGCGACACTGTTAGCGTCCACGTGAAGATCAAAGAAGGCGAACGTGAGCGTATTCAGGAATTCAAGGGCTTGGTAATTCGCCTGCGAAACAGCGGCAACAATGCTTCGGTGACCGTACGCCGCATGGCGTCCAACGGCATCGGCGTGGAGCGCACCTTCCTGCTCCGCTCTCCGCGCGTGGACAAGATCGTGGTGGAACGCCACGGCAAGGTCCGCCGCGCCCAGCTCTACTACATGCGCGAACGCACCGGCAAGAGCGCCCGCATCAAGGAAAAGTTCTCCTAGTTTTTCCTTCTAAACTCCGATGAAGAAAATTCATCGGAGTTTTTTGTTTAAAGCGCTTGTGGTATCCTTGAAACCGTTAAATCTTTGGAGGCTTTCATGGCAAAACCCTTGATCGGCATCACAACCTACAACGCTAAAAATACTTTTGAGCGAGATATTGCCGCGGTACAGCATACATATATTCGTGCAGTGGCGCAGGGCGGCGGCATCCCTGTGTTGATTCCAGCCATCCTTGAAGATGAAGACCGGCTGGAGTTATATTCCGGTTTACAAGGGGTTCTATTTTCTGGCGGCGGGGATATGTCCATTAAATATTTCAATGGAGAAGATCATCCTGAGATCCACGGCGTGGATGATTATCGAGATTTAACCGAACTTTCTCTTCTCAAAAAATCTGTGGAAGATGGCAAGCCCTTCCTTGCCATTTGCCGTGGTGTTCAAGTGATGAATGTGGCATTGGGCGGTACTCTTTACACACACATCCCTGACCAGTTCAAAACGGACCTAAAACATAGTCAGGAAGAATTTACAACCATTGCCCATCTTGTGAATATTGACGAAGACTCACGCCTGGCGGAGATCTTTGGAGAGACGTTATTGCAGGTAAATAGCCTGCACCATCAGGGATTGAAAGATGTTGCCTCTTCTTTAAAGGTAGTTGGTCATGCTCCAGACGGCATGATCGAAGCCGTAGAATTGCCTGACCATCCCTACGCCATGGGTGTTCAATGGCACCCTGAGTGGTTGACCGACCAACCCGTGATGCGCCGATTATTCAAATCTTTTGTTGATGCATCAAAGAAGTAAAGTACGCGTCATAAGGAGAATTCCAATGACATTTATAACTTATGCCGACTTGAACCAAAAGATGATCGAGCATTTTCAGAGCGGAGAATTTCAGCAGGCATTCGATCTGATCGAACATGAGGGCGGCAAGTTCACAGCTGAACGATTACAGGTAGATTATTGGCGAATGTGTTCTGCGGCTCGTGTAGATAACCGTGTACACGTTGTCAACGTCGCTGATCAATTTCACAAGGAAGGACTTTGGATGGGGGAGATCATGTGGCGGTTGACACCCTCGTTCAAGTCTTTGCAGGGAGACGCAGAGTTCGAACGGCTGGTAACCGAGTCGCAAAAGCTTCATGCACAAGATGCTCCTTCTGATAATCCAGTGGTGTTGAAACATTTCCCGAATAAGCTTTCGAAGAAAACGCCACTCTTGATCGCCTTGCATGGGAATCAAAATACGGCGGCAGGAACTCTTCCGTTTTGGAAACCAGCCGTGAATGAAGGACTTGCCTTGGCAGTGCCACAATCCACGCAGGCGATGTTCAAAGGCGCCTTCATGTGGGATGATCTGGATATTTCTTTTGGCCAGGTGAAGACTTGCTTAGATGCCTTGAAGCAAGAAATCGAGTTCGATGAAAGTCGCGTCATCCTCGGCGGACATTCCATGGGTGGGTTCGTTGCCATTCAAATGGCATTGACTGGAGAGTTGCCGGTACATGGATTGATCGCAAATGGACCTGCTTTGCCGTTCGAAGATGCACCCGAGGCTTTGGATAATGCCTTATTATCCGCAAGGGAACGCGGGTTGAGGGCTTATTTCATCATGGGTGAGAAAGATGTCGATATTGAACAAGACGCGATTCGCGTTTTCGTAGAGAAAATGAGATCAGCAGGGATTCCTTGCGAGTTGGAAATCGTCCCCGGTGCGACCCACGACTACAACCCGAGTTATGATGCTGCGATCGTAAATGCAGTGAAGTTCATCAATTCCTAAAATGACGAATAACGAACATCCAATAGGCGTCTTTGATTCCGGCGTGGGCGGGCTTTCCGTTCTGCGCGAGATGCGAACATTGATGCCGAATGAAAATATCATCTATTTTGGCGATCAAGGACATGTCCCATACGGTCCGCGCCCGATGGAGCAGATACAGGATTTCTCTGAGGGCATCACACGCTTTTTGCTTGCACAGAAGTCCAAGATCATTGTAGTGGCATGTAACACGGCTTCGGCGGCGGCATTGAAATATTTGCGCCAGACTTTCCCAGACGTGCAGTTTGTGGGTATGGAGCCTGCCGTCAAACCGGCGGCGGAGAAAACACAAACGGGCAAGGTCGGTGTGTTGGCGACACCTGCGACGTTTCAAGGTCCATTGTATGCCTCCGTTGTGGAGCGTTTTGCAAATGGTGTCGAGTTGTTTCAAAACACCTGCAGTGGGCTTGTTCAGCAGATCGAGATGGGAAATTTACAAGGGGATGAAACGCGAAAAATATTGGAAGATGCGCTTCATCCCATGCTTGAAAAGAATATCGATACGGTGGTGCTGGGATGTACACATTATCCCTTCGTCATACCTTTGATCGAAAAGATAGTTGGGGAAAAGGTTCGGGTGATAGACCCAGCCCCCGCAGTGGCGAAACAGGTCAAACGTCTGCTTGAGGCGGGCGGAATGTTGAGTCAAAGTGAGCGGGATGGCAATGTCCGCTTTCTCACTTCTGGTGATGTAGATGCAGTGAGATCCAGCTTGAAGGTTTTGTTGGGAATTGATCAGGAAGTTGAACGGGTCACATGGATGAATGACCGTGAGATTCGATGACCTCTGCACCCATCATTTGCATATCGTTGAAT
>JBEBCV010000435.1:0-6511 GCA_041157505.1 Chloroflexota bacterium
AGGCGTGTATCAGTCGTCGAGACACGGTTGTGGCGGTCCAGGTTGAGCTGGGTCAGGGCGGAGACGTAAAGTCGAAACGCTGAATCAGACCAACGTTCGGGGATGAGGCGCGGGTTCAAGCCATGGATGCCTTCGAGGATGAGCGGTTGTCCATCACGCAGCTTGATGACATCCCCTTCTTCGCTTCTTCCGGTCTTGAAGTTGTATCGCGGAAGTTGAACTTCTTCACCGCTGACAAGTTTTTCGATGTCGTGTGCAAGCCGTTCCAGATTTAGCGCTTCGATGGCTTCAAAATCATGGTCGCCATTTTCATCAAGCGGAGTTTTTTTACGATCAACGAAGTAATGATCCAACTCAAGCGGATACGGCGAGATACCGCGTGCCAGTAACTGAACCGCGAGGCGGCGCGAGGATGTTGTTTTTCCAGATGATGATGGACCTGCAATGAGGATGATGCGCGATTTTTTTTCGACGATCTGCTGGGCAATATCGGCTATGCCCTGTTCGTGCAATGCTTCAGAGACGAGCACAATCTCATCGGCGCGCCCTGACTCGATGGCCTCGTTCAAAACACCAACACTATCGATGTGCAAAGTTTCGAGCCAATCACCATACTGACGAAAGGCACGGATCAATTTTGGATAATCGCCAAATACGGCTAAATGGGTAGGCGCATGGCGGCGCGGATATTGCAGGATAAAACCGCCATTTACATTCTTCAAGCCGAACCATTTCAAATAGCTTGTGGAAGGGACCATGTATCCATGCATGTAATCCATAAGCCCGTTCGCAGAATACATGGTGAGGTAATCTTTACGGCGATGTTTGAGCAGGCGCAGTTTATCTTGATGCTCATGCAAAGTGAAGTATTCGATGGCTTCTTGAATTGGTACTTCTTTGCGAACAAAAGCGAGGTCTTCCTCAACCAATGCCTGCATGCTCTGCTTGAGTTTTTCGAGTTCTTCATCTGAAAGTGGTTCACGTTCTTTAACCACGCAGTAATACCCACCCGACGAGACCGAATGATCAATGTTCAAACGCCCTTGTTGAAAGCATTTGGAGAATGCGATCTCCAGCAGAAAGATGAGTGACCGGCGGTAAATACGCGCGCCATCGGCACTATCCATCGTAACGGGTGTGCAGGTTGATTCTACGTTGACGGGATAGGTCAACTCATGGATCTGGTTATTGATGATCGCTGCCACAATGGGTGCGGCAAAGTCATCTTTGACCTGGGCAAGGAAGTCCCCTACTCTTGTTCCACGCGGCCCAGTAAGAGTTTTTCCGTTGGGAAGATGAACTTCGACGTTGGGATTGGGTTGGGTGATTTGAATGGACATTGGATGATAGACCGTAGACCATGGACGATGGATGTCTCTAAATGGTCAATGGTCCATCGTCCATAGTCAGTTCGTTATATTAACTTCGACAACAATTTCTCAGGCTTGCCTGCAAATTCTTCGAGCGGAATTTCTTTCTTTGTTAGCGCCATGAGAGTTTCGGTAAGGACCTGGTTTACGGGGGTCGGAATATTTCGTGCCTTCCCTTCACGGACGACAGCACCATGTAAGAATTCCACTTCGCTTTGCGGGCGACCAGAATACAGGTCAATGTGGAAGGATGGCATCTTGCCGCCGCGTCCGCTGCCTGCGGCTTTGGCGAGAAACGGCTTGGAAAGCCAGAGCGGAAGTTTGGTGGCGAACGCCAATGCTTTGACCGGTGTGCCGGGCAGGTCGGTCACTTCGAGCTTCATGGCTTCCATCACCACTAGACATTCTTTGAGCATATCAATTTCAACTTTATAAAGGCGTTTATCGGCAAAGACTTCCGCTGCGGTCAGGTTGAGAATTGCAGAGGTAGGGTTCGATACCAGGTTCGTAAGCATCTTCGACCACTTCATACTCAACGCATCGGGATACAAGCGGCATTTGAGATAGGCTTTATCCAACGCGGCAACAAGTTTCTCTGAAAGCGGATGCCCAGCTGCAACACCTACGCCGCGCAATTTCTCGAGGACAATACTGCCGGGTCCACGCCTGCCTATGGCTGTAGTGACCGTACCATAAATAACCTTGTCTGGTCCGAGGGTGCGGGCGATGGTGGGTTCATTGTCCACGCCGTTGGAGAGGCAAAGCAGTGGCGGAAGTTTATCGGCAAATGGTTTCAACCCTTCCATGGCGGGTGCGGTGTCGAAGGATTTCAGGGCGAAGATCGCGGCATCGAAGGGACCATATTTCAGAGCTTCTTCCAACGAGGGTTCGATCACGAACGAGCGCGGTTCAACGATGCTTGCATCTTTCGTGTTTCGTCGTTCGTCCACGGTCAGGTCGAGGCGCAGTCCCTTCGTGCGAAGTTCCTCCACCATCTTGGGCTGCTCCACGAACACGACCTGATATCCCGCCAGCACGAGCGAGCCGCCAATATACGTACCAATGGCACCCGCACCGAAGACGAGAAATTTAAGTTCAGAAGATTGAGTAGAAGGGAGGGACATATTGATTTCGTTTCCAAGTATTAAGAATGAATATTGAAGAGTGAAACGTGATTTGCATATCACATTTCACTCTGAACGAGTCAAGAACTATTCAGCATCAAGCCAATGGGCATGGTCGTTGAGCTTGTCGATTGCCCAACGATGTTGATTGGGGAAATATAAAAGTTGAGCAAACGCAGTATTACTAAAGCGGAAGCGCGTGCCTGCATTGTTCGCCTGCGGGACGATTCCCACCACGGCATGCATCAACTGGTTCAACAAGCCGCCATGCGAGACGATGAGATATCGAGCCGGTTCACGCTTGAGCAGGTCATGGAGCGCCTGCCCGGCACGCAGGAACAATTCCCAATCCCCTTCCCCATCCATGCCAACGGGATCGTACGGAGTGGTGAAATCGGGTTGTGAAAAGTTGTTACGTACCTCATGGGCGGTCAGCCCGGCAAATTCGCCGTTATCGCGTTCCAGCCAAAGCGGTTCAAATTCAACCATCAGCCCCAATTTCGAAGCGATGATCTCTGCTGTCTCTCTCGCCCTCGATAGCGGACTGGAGATTACAAAGTCGAACTTCATCTTCTCGCGTTTCCAGCGTTCGGCTAAGGCTTGAGCTTGTTTTCGTCCGCGGTCGGTAAGCGGAAAATCAGATTGCCCCTGCCAACGCGATTCGGCATTCCCCACCGATTCACCATGCCGCAGCAAGGTGATAATGAATATCTTGGGTTTATTCATCTCGTTCATCTGGAGTTCTCCCCTTCACAAGATAAATTGGACGGCGTTTAACTTCTTGAAAGATATAGCCGACATATACACCAATAAAGCCCAGCAGGATCATGATGATACCGCTGGCGATCAACAGAACTCCCATCAACGAACTCCAACCGGGTTCCACACGTTGAGTGTTGCCCGTGAGCCATAAAGAAAGAACATAGAACAATTGCACGCCTGCCAAAACAAAGAACACGAACCCTGCGCTCAAACCGATGTAAAGCGGTGCGAGCGAGAAAGAGAAGATGGCATCTGAAGCCAGGCGGAGCATCTTCCCCAACGAGTATTTTGATTTGCCAGCAATACGATCCGGTTCATGATACGGCAGGATGACGCTGTTATAGCCCATCCATGAGATCATGCCGCGCAAAAACCGGTGATACTCGTGCATTGATCGAGCACCCTTCAATGCATTACGAGACAACGCGCGAAAATCCGCGGCGCCTTGCAAGATTTGTGTGCCGCTAATTCGATTGATCAGCCAGTAGAAGAAATTGGAAGTGACCTTCTTGAACGAAGCCGCCCGGTCGTCTTCGATGCGTTGCCCTTGCACTACATCATAGCCTTGCTCGATCAAACTGATCATTTTGGGAATTAATGCTGGCGGGTGCTGACCATCGCCATCCAACGAGATCATCACATCGCCTTGAGAAGCGTCCATACCGGCGGTGAGTGCGGCTTGGTGACCAAAATTGCGGCTGAGCTGGAGCAGGGTCACTCTTGGGTCGTTGGCGCAGATCGCTCGAAGCGAATCCGCTGTCCCGTCGCTTGAGCCGTCGTCTACATAGATGAATCGAAAATCGTATGGCAGCGCATCCACCACCTGGCAGATGTCCGCATACGTTTGTCGAATGGCTTCGGCTTCGTTATAAACGGGGATGACGAGATCGATCTGGAGTTTGGTTTTTCGACGTGGCGACATCATGAAGATTCTACCACGCAGACAAAAACGCCGCCGATGACGGCGGCGTTAGCAGGTATCGCGGCTCACAATCGGACCCGGTGCCGGTCTGCCAATAAACGGAGCGTTCTCTCCGCCTCGGCATTTCTGCGCTCCACGTCCCAGTTCAGGGCGTCAGCCATCAACATGGCGCATTCAATGATCGCATCTCGCGAGAGTTTACCCAGCATGGCAAGCATGGTGCGACGCAGGAGCAGGTCGTCGAGATGTTCCCCTTTTTCATGTTGAATCAGGAAGAGCAGTTCACGTTTGGAATAAGTGGGCAATGAATTAAGAGGTGCATCAGTTGCCTGCTTCATAAATTCGGCAATGGTCTCGGTGCGAGTGCCATAACGCTCAAAGAGGGTTTCAAGCCGTTCACGAGAAAGTCCAGTCCACGCAGCAAGACCGTTGATGTACTTTGCGCGATCTTCCGCTGTGCGCGGATAATTACGTCCGCCGCCAACGGGAAGTTCCTGAGTACTTTTACTGCGTTTGATACCAAGGAACTGCAATGATTTATCTGCCACTTCTTCTGCGAAGGCACGGAACGACGTCCACTTGCCCCCCACCAGAGAATAGACAGGGAATTGCAGGTTGGTCCAATCACCGCTGAGCACTTCAATGTGATGGTCGCGGCTATATTGACCGGTGGTCTTAGCAGTGCTGCTCGCCAGCGGACGAACCCCCGAGAACGCAAATACCACATGCTCGCGATTCACTTTGATATTCGGGAACACGCGCGCAGTTAATTCAAGAAAGTAATCCACTTCTTCATCTGTGCAATTCGCATCATCGGGATGCTCGATCTTGATGTCAGATGTGCCGATCAATACCCGGTCTTGCAATGGGAAGATGAGCACGATACGCCCATCTTTGTTCTCAAAGAAAAATTCATTATCACCGATCGCAGCTCGCAGTTCAGGGTGGTTGAGCACGAGGTGCGAACCTTTTGTACCGCCAATGAATTTCGTTGTCACACCGAGGCTGTGATTGGCAAAGTCTATCCACGGACCGGCGGCATTGATGACCAACTTCGGCTCGATCTCCACACTTTCATCTGTAAGTTCATCTCGCAGGATGACATTTTTACCAGAACCACTCACCAAACTGACATAGTTCAATGCACGGGCATGCGGGTTATCTATTTCAGCGTCCAGCATGATTTCCAATGCCAACCGTTCAGGGTTGGAGATCAATCCGTCATAATAGACCGCCGTGTTAACGATCTCCGGATTCAACCGACTCCATTTCTTCAACGACTCTGAATGGGAATGGAAGGTATGGCGCGGCACCGTGCGCTGACTGCCCGTATACGCGTCATACATCATCAAACCCAGCTTGATGATGACCGAACCACGCTCTGATGGTTTATCGAGCCAGCCCATAAACTTTAACGGTGCGTTCAGAATACCAGAGAGATACTTGAACATTGGGATGGTCGTGGGAAGCGGCTTGACGATGTGCGGCGCATTCTGGATCATACGATTGCGTTCTTTAACCGCCTCACGTACCAGACGAAATTCACCGTTCTCCAAATATCGAATTCCACCATGTGCCATATGCGAAGACGCTGCACTCGCACCTGAGCAGAAATCTCCCCTGTCAATGAGTAACACATCAACGCCATTCAATGCCAGGTCGCGGAAGGTACCAATGCCGTTGATGCCTGCACCAACGATCAGTACAGACACATGCGGGTTTGCTTTGAGGGAAGAGAGAATTTCGTTTCGGTTCATATCAGGTTCAGGTTCCAGATGTCAAGTCTAAGGTATAAGGTTTTAGTTAAGTTGCCCAACACCTATTACCTTGTACTTGATCCCTTTTTTATTCGATCCAATCAAATGTGCGGGTGACCGCTTTTTTCCAACCCGAGTATAAACCCGCGCGGCGCTTTGAGTCCATTTTGGGCTTCCACTCTTTGTCTTGTCCCCAGTTCTTTTTCAGTTCATCTGTGTCTTTCCAAAAGCCAACAGCAAGCCCAGCCGCATATGCTGCACCAAGCGCTGTCGTCTCTGCTACTTTCGGGCGAACCACCGGTACGTTCAAAATATCAGATTGGAACTGCATCAACAATTCATTGAAGACCATGCCGCCATCCACTTTCAGCGAACGGAGTTTCACACCCGAGTCTTTTTCCATGGCATCCAGCACTTCGCGGGTCTGGTACGCCGTCGACTCCAACGAGGACCGAGCAATATGTCCCTTGGTGACGTAACGGGTTAACCCCACGATCACACCGCGCGCGTCTGACTTCCAATAGGGTGCGTACAATCCGCTAAATGCAGGGACGAAGTAAATGCCGCCGCTATCTT